>CAMBGO010000001.1 GCA_945866165.1 Chitinophaga pinensis
AGAATGGTGGTTATTGGACTTTTTAGTTTGATAACTATTTTAACACAAGCACAAAAAAAAGTATTGGTTTTTTCTAAGACCGCTGGGTACAGACATAGCTCAATTGAAGTTGGAAGGCTTGCCATTATGAAATTGGGTAAAGAGAATGGCTTTGATGTTGATACAACTGAAAATGCTTCAATGTTTTCTGACAAAGAGTTGAAAAAATACAGTGCAGTTATTTTTTTTAATGCAACTGGAGATGTTTTGGATCATTATCAACAAGCAGCATTTGAGCGTTACATTCAAGCTGGTGGTGGTTACATGGGTATTCATGCAGCAACTGATTGTGAATATACATGGCCTTGGTATGGTAAACTTTCTGGAGCTTATTTTAAAAGCCATCCAAATCAGCAAAAAGCAACATTAATTGTACACGATAGAACGCATATCAGCACTGCACATCTTCCTGAAAAATGGGAGCGATTTGATGAATGGTATAATTTCACGAAAGCACCTGGGAATGAAGTAAAAGTATTGATCAGCATTGATGAAAAATCATATCAAGGTGGAGAAAATGGTGCTAGTCATCCAATGGCATGGTATCATGAATATGATGGCGGCAGGGCTTTTTATACTGAATTTGGACACACTGACGAATCTTATGTTGAGCCATTTTATTTAAAACATATTCTTGGTGGTATTTTGTATGCAATGGGTAATGATGTTACATTAGATTACAACAAAGTAAAAACAGCATTGGTTCCAGATGAAGACAGGTTTAGTAGACAGGTACTTGCAGGTGGCGGACTTTTTGACGAACCTACTGAAATGGCTATTCTCCCTAATCTAGATATTTTGATTGTACAGCGCAAGGGAGAAGTATTGCTATACAAAAATACAACGAAAAAAATTACGCAAATTGCAAAGTTGGATCTCTATCATCAATCAGGCGTTAAAGATGTTAATGCAGAGGAAGGATTAATGGGGATTACAGCGGATCCTGATTTTATTCATAATAATTATATTTATTTATTCTACGCAACGAATGATACAGCAGCAAATCGTTTGTCAAGGTTTATATTTAAAGATGGCAAACTAGATCTTTCAAGTGAAAAGAAAATTCTTGATGTGGCTGTAACAAGAAAAATTTGTTGTCACACTGGAGGCTCACTCACATTTGGACCCGATGGTTCTCTATATCTTTCAACAGGTGATAATACCACGCCTTTTGATCAGCCAGATTCTAAATACCAATCACAAGGTTATGGTCCAATTGATAACCGCGAAGGTTTTGAACAATTTGATGGCAGGCGCGGATCAAGTAATACAAACGATTTACGTGGGAAAGTTTTAAGGATAAAGGTGAATCAAGATGGTACCTATTCAATTCCTGAAGGCAATCTCTTTAAGCCAGGTACACCTAATACACGTCCTGAAATTTATGCGATGGGTGCAAGAAATCCATATCGCATTTCGGTAGATAAAAAAACTGGTTTTCTTTATTGGGGTGATGTAGGCCCTGATGCCGGATCAGAAAGTCCAGACGTTAAAGGTTCAAGAGGTTATGATGAATTGAATCAAGCACGCAAGCCTGGATATTTCGGATATCCATTATTCATCGGTAACAATTATCCTTATCGTCAGTTCAATTATGAAACAGGTGAAGTAGGAGATTTTTTCGATCCAAAAAAGCCGATGAATCTTTCAAAAAATAATACTGGATTAACTGAACTTCCTCCAGTGAGTCCTGCATTTATTTGGTATCCTTATGCTGCTTCTCCTGATTTTCCTGAAGTTGGAAAAGGTGGAAGAAATGCCATGGCTGGTCCTATTTATCATTCTGAAATGTATCCAAAGGAAACAAGGTATCCAGATTACTACAACGGCAAATTGTTGTTTTATGAATGGATCAGGGGTTGGATGAAGATGGTTACAATGGATCAAGTCGGAAATTATGAAAAGATGGAACCGATTTGGAATGATTTGAAATTTAAAAGTCCCATTGATATTGAAGTTGGTCCTGATGGAAGATTTTATGTGTTGGAATATGGTTCTGGTTGGTTTTCTAAAAATACCGATGCTGGACTTTCTAGGGTAGATTATAATGGCGGCAACAGGGCACCTAGAACTAATCTCAAAGTTGATAAAATTTCTGCATCTGTTCCTTTCAAGATCAAGGCAGATGCCGATGGAACAAAAGATGCTGATGGCGATCCAATAACATATACATGGTATTTTGGAAAGTTGGCACTGAAACCAACTGCTTCAAATAAAGCTAGCTTTACTTTCAATGTTCCTGGTGAATACCAAGTTTATTTTCTTGCAAAAGATTCAAAGGGCGCTACAACAAAAAGTGAAATCATTAAAGTGTATGCAGGCAATGAACTGCCTGTAGTTGATGTATCCATTCAAGCTGACAATGATTTTTATATTCCAGGTGTTCCTGTTAATTACAAAGTATCTGTAAAAGACAAGGAAGATGGTTCAACTGCTACAAGTGGAATTGATCCCAAATCGATTTTTGTAAAAGTTGATTATGTAAATGGTCCTGATAAAGCTCAAACAGTAGGCCACCAAGGGGTTACTGCCATCATGGAAGGTAGAAATCTCGCAGCCATTCTCGATTGCAAGGCTTGTCATAAAGAATCTGAAAAATCAATTGGACCTGCTTATAAAATGGTTGCTACCAAATATGAAAAAGATCCCAAGGCACGAGCTTATCTCACAAATAAAATTATCAAAGGTGGCGGCGGTGTGTGGGGCGAGGCTGCCATGTCTGCACATCCTGATTTGAAAAAAGAAGATGCTAATTTAATTGTAGACTGGATTTTAAATTTGAATAAAAAAGAGGCGGCATCGTTACCTTCAAAAGGACAACTCACTGCAACAAAAATGGATGCGGGTAGAAACAATATGATGCAAGTAACTGCAACCTATACAGACAAGGGCGCTAAAGGAATAAAGCCATTAACAAGCTATGCAGTTGCTTTGTTGAAGGGATCTGTTGTTGGAGTGGAGAAAAATAAAGAAGCTACAGGAATTCAAATTAGAGAAGATGATGGTGATTATTATGCTGACCTCACTGAGCTTTCGGGTTGGTTAAAATTTGATGGATTAAACTTGAAAGGTGTTACATCGGTTGAATTACAGTATGATATTGATGAATCACCCGACAAAGGATATAAAATCAGTTGGTTCAGTGGTGGGCTAAATGGTACAAAAATTGGAGAAATATCTTTAGATCATACGCTTAGTTCAAATTCATCAACTGTGACTGTTCCTTTGAGTGGACTTCCGAATGTTCCGTCTAGTTTATATATGAAAATTGAAAAAGCAGATGCAAGTGAGAAACAAAAATTCTCCTTGGTTGCTATGAAATTTATTGGCGGGCAATAAATGATTCAATTATAAAAGAAAAGCCGGGGCTTAATTAGCTCCGGCTTTTTTGTATAAAAAAATATTTATAACCAATACGATAAGTATAATCATTAATCCACCAAATTCTCTTGTATTTTCTATCCATGGTTTGGTTGCTTTCATGCTTTGAACAAGGTTTTCAGTATTGTGTCTATTCATCCAATCCATTACACCATCATTGGTATATAATTGTTTCATTCCAAATCCAAGGCAAAAAATAATTCCTGCAAGGTGAGTGAACCAATCGTATTTATTTCTGTAATTCAAAAAACAAATCACACAGGCAAATCCATAGATGGGTATCCATAAATATGGATCTGGATCATTTATTTGCAATAAAGCAAACAGTGCAAATACACCTGAGAAAATGATATTGAATAATTTCATTTTATAGATTCTTGGTGAGGTTTGATTTTATATAGTTTATGCTTTTCTCCAAGCTATCGAATGGTGACCCAGGGCATTCATCTTGTTCAACATAAAAATGTTTCATTCCCGATGTTTTTGCTGTTTTGAAAATAGCGTTAAAATCAATTACGCCATTACCAACTTCGGTATAAAATTTCTTTTCTGTTTTATCCATATCCTTAACATGCCATAGTGGTATTCTCCCATTATGTTCTTTAATGAATGCAATTGGATCCAACCCGGCTTTGCTAACCCAATATAAATCCAATTCTAATTTAACTAGGGAAGCATCAGATTCTTTCATAAGAATATCCATTGGAAGAATGCCATCAATTTTTTTAAATTCAAAGTCGTGGTTGTGATAACATAATTGAATTCCAGCTTTGTTACAAACTTCAGCTGCTCTATTAAGGTCTGCTGCTACTTTTTTGTAGTCGTCAAGTGAAGTTCTTTCTTGATCTGTCAAATATGCAAGTACCATATATTGATGACCAAGTGTTGCTGCATCTTCAACTGCTTTTTCCCAACCATGTAAAATGCTTCCAGTGGAATTCTTGTCAGCGAATTTGCCATATCCATAATGGCCTGAAACGGGCGCCATATTTAAATCTGCAAGTGCTTTTTTATATTCATTGGCGGTCCAACCAAAAAATTTCCCACTGTAGCCAAACGTTTCTACTTCTTGAAAACCAAGAGCAGCAATCTTCTTCAGGGTTCCGGCTGGGTCTTTGAATATTTGGTTTCGGACGGTATATAATTGTACCCCTACTTTTTTGTTGTTGGCATTGAGGGCAAATGATTCATTCAAAAGCATAGAACCACCGGTTATCAATGCCATTTGTTTGAGTACCGATCTTCTTGTTAACATGATTTTATTTTTTAGGTTTTGTAATGATTGATTGTTTAGAAGGAACAATTTAATACATATACTTTCAAAAAGAAGTTAATTGAATTGAATATTGAATTTTCGTGATGCCTTTCAGAAATCTTTTAGGGCATGATATTTTAACCTGGTGCATACAGTTAAGCATTCATAAAGTGAATTTATAAATATATTATGTTTAATATTTTTTTATTAAGTCTAAACAAAACATACGAAAAGGCTTAGAATCGGTATTTAAACTGAAATAGAGGTGTTTTGTATACACATTAACAAATTATTTTTTTTTATTAAATATTATTTTTTTGTTAATTTGTATTCATAATTTAAGTTAACGGTCTAAAATTTTATAAAAATTTAATTAAAGAAATTTATTTTTTTCATTAATAAATATTTAACTCCTCACATTAATTTTTAACTAAAACTACAATTGAATGAAACGAAAGCTTCTCTTACATGTAAGGGCAGGTTTACTGATGGTCTTTTTTGGGCTAATGGTATCTGCATCTTTCGCGCAACAGAAAGTTACTGGTAAGGTAACGGGTGATGCGGGTGGTGGTTTATCTGGTGCTACTGTAAAAGTTAAAGGCTCATCTACAGCTGTGTCAACAGGTGCTGATGGTTCTTTTTCAATAAGCGTACCAAGTAATGCTACACTTGAAATATCCTATGTTGGTTATGAACCACAGAGTTTAAAGGTAGGATCATTAACTGTTGTGAACATTAGTTTACAGTCCTCATCGAGTGCACTGCAAACTGTTGTTGTAACTGGTTATGGTTCGCAAGAAAAAAGAAGTATCACGGGATCTGTTGCTGTAGTTGATACAAAGGAAATGACCAAGTATGCTGCATCAAACATTGCTGATCAGCTTCAGGGTAAGGTTCCGGGTGTGCAGCTTTCAACTTCAGGAGATCCAGGTTCTGCAGCGTTTGTGCGGATACGTGGTATTGGTACAATCAATAACAATGAGCCTCTTTATGTAATTGATGGTGTGCCAGTTCAAAATGAATCTAACATCAACTTCCTTAACCCGAATGACATTGAGTCTATTCAGGTTCTTAAGGATGCTGCATCTGCATCTATCTATGGATCACGTGCAGCAAATGGTGTAATTGTAATTACAACCAAAAAAGGTAAGAGCGGAACTTCTAAAATGGCTGTTGATGTTTTTTATGGTACACAATCTCCATCTAAAATTCCTGAAACACTTAGTCCACTTGAGTTTCTTGAAGTGCAACAAAAATTGGCTGCAGGTCAGGGTATACCTTTTACTTCCAACATTTATTTAAACAAAGGTGGTACTTGGGTATTACCGGATTTTGCAGTTCGTGGATTGGGTGGCTTCGCTGCAGGTGATCCTGCTGTTGATCCTGCAAAATACAACTTGAACCTCGATCCAACTGGTCGTGGTGTAGGTGACTATTTGATTTTAAAAACAAATAAGGCTGGTACGAACTGGTTTAATGAAGTATTTAAGCCTGCTGCTATGAAGAACTATCAGATGTCAGCATCAGGTGGTTCTGAAAAAGGCAATTACTTTTTCTCAGGCAACGTATACGACCATCAGGGTATTATGATCGGTAACGATTACAAACGTTATCAGACTCGTTTCAATTCTACATTCAATATAGGCAAGCGCATTCGTATTGGTGAAAACTTGAACATTGCTTATCAAACAACGCGTGCATCAGTTGGAAATCCCAACGAGGGTTCAGCATTGATTGGTACATATGGTATGCCTCAATTGGTGCCTGTTTATGATATCCAGGGTAATTTTGCATCACCTGCAAACTTCAACTCAAACGTTTCCAATCCAGTTTCTCAGCAAACAAGAAACCGTGATAATGGATCTGGCCATAGCATGAGAATAACTGGTAGTGCTTATGGTGAAGTAGATTTGACAGATTTCCTTACTTGGAAAACATCATATGGTTTGGATTATGGTAGCGGTCCTGGTGAATTCTATGGCACGCGTTACTATGATGCAACAGAAGGAAATACAAACCCCAACTCATTAAGTAAGTCTTATTATTTAAATAGAAACTGGGTATTCTTCTCAACAGTTGCATTTAAAAAGAACTTTGGCAGTCATAAGGTTAGTGCATTGGCTGGATATGAGTCAAAGCAAACTTACTACGAAGGATTTAATGCCCGTGGTTCTGAGTTGGCATTTGACAACTATAACTATAGGCTACTTCAAAATGTGAACCCAGCTACTTATAATATGAGTAGCTACCGTGGTGAACACAATGTAGTTTCACAATTTGCTACAGGATCTTACTCTTTTGATGATAGATTCTTGGCATCAGCTACTGTTCGTCGTGATGGTTCTTCAAGATTCATTGAAAATCAATATGGTATTTTCCCTTCAGGAAGTTTGGGTTGGAGAGTATCAAAAGAAAAATTCATGGATAACATCAGCTTCATCAATGATTTGAAATTAAGGGCATCGTATGGTATCCTTGGTAACAATGAGGTAGGTGGTGATTATCCTGGATACTCTAATTTCTCTACTGGTATTGATGCAGCTAACTATGATATCCGCGGTACTGGAAACAGTACTGTTACAGGATTCGAGCAATCTTCAACAGGAAATCCAAAATTAAAGTGGGAGAGTTCAGCCGTTACAAACATCGGTATTGATGCTGCTCTTGCTGGTGGATGGAATGTGATGGTTGAGTGGTATAAGCGTGATACAAGAGATATGATTTACAACGTTGAGCTTCCTCTCGAATTGGGTTCTGTTGGTCGCCAGGCACAAAATATCGGTAAGATGAAAAATACCGGTATTGATTTCTCTTTGGGATACAACAAGCGCGTGAACAAAGATTTCAATTTCAATGTAGGTGTTACTGGATCAACAGTTAAAAATACTGTTGTTCAACTTGAAGCCAATTCAAATACTTTTATCCGTTCTGGTGGATCAAGGATTGGAGACATCACTTATACAAAAGCAGGATTGCCTATTTCTCAGTTCTATGGATATGTCCAAGAGGGATTGTGGAAGTCAGATGCGGATATTGCTAAAACTTTGTTCACTGATAAGGGGGATGCTAAAGTTGGACGATTCCGTTACAAAGACTTAAACAAAGATGGTAAAATCGATAACAACGATGAAACATACCTTGGAAGTCCTATCCCAACATTGTTGCTAGGTCTTAACCTTACAGCAAACTATAAGAATTGGGATTTCACTGCATACATCAGCGGTACCTATGGCAACAAGCTTTTCAACTTCGTGAAATACTTTTCAGAGTTTAACGCGTTCCAGCGTAGCAGAAGCAAGAATTTCTTGTATGAAGCAGGAAAGACATTGCCTGTTCTTGATGGTAGTGATAACTATAGCTCACAGCGTAATAGCTATTATGTTGAAAGTGGTTCATTTACCCGTTTGAGAAATCTTCAAGTTGGATATTCTGTAGACAATGCTACTTTGAAAAAACTTGGATTGGGCAGGTGTCGTTTCTATGTTCAAGGCCAAAACTTGTTGACATTTAGCAAGTACACAGGACTTGATCCCGATGTAACTGTTACCAATATCACGGAAGGCTATAATAGTCAGCGTGACCTATCATTGGGATTGGATTTTGGTCGTATCCCACTTTCAAGGTCAGTGATCGTTGGTATAAACCTTGAGTTCTAAAACATCAAAAAAGCTAAACAAGAATTAAACTTTTCGTAAATTCAGAATATATTAGAACAAGTTTTAATTCTGAAGCTAAAAAATGAAAAATAAATAAATGAAAATGAGAAAGAATATCATGCAAAAATTATCGATACTAGGTATCCTAGCGATCGTTATCTACAGTTGCGGCAAAGATTTTCTTGAAACACAACCTTATGGTAGTGTTAACAACGAGCTACTTGCAACATCTGAAAAAGGTGCCAATGCACTTTTGATTGCAGCCTATTCAGGGCTGGATGGATTTTCCGGATGGGACAATGGTGGTCCTTGGGGGGGAGCGTCTTCTAACTGGACATTTGGAAGCATTGCCGGCGGTGATGCCTATAAAGGTTCAGAAGCGGGTGACCAACCTGATATCACGCCACTTGAAAGGCATACTATTGATGCCAACAACCCTTATTTGGAGCAAAAATGGAGAAATTACTATGATGGTATTTCAAGAGCTAATCAAACTATCAAGGCATTCACTGCACTTACTGTAGGAGATCCAACTTTGAAAGTAACACGTATTGCGGAGGCTAAATTCCTTCGTGCTTGGATGCATTTTGATCTTTGGAAAATCTTCCGCAACGTTCCATACATTGATGAAACGCTAGAAGATGTTAGGGTTGGTAATACTGCCAATATTCTTCCTAAGATTCAAGCAGATCTTCAAGCTGCCATTGGTGGCCTTCCATTAACACAACCAGAGCCTGGTCGAGTAACAAAAGGAGCTGCTCAAGCAATCTTGGGTATGACTTATATGTGGGAGAAAAAGTGGAATGATGCAAAAGGTCAATTTGATGCAATCATTAATTCTGGTAGGTATGGATTAAACGCTAAGTTCAGCGATAATTTCAATGCCAGTGTTAGAAATTCAAAAGAAGGTATTCTAGAAGTACAGTTTGCTGTAAATGCAGGTGGAGGTGATAATGGAAACCAAGGTGATATCCTTAATTTCCCTTACAATGGTGGTCCTGGTGGATGTTGCGGTTTCCATCAGCCATCACAGGATTTAGTAAATGCATTCCAGGTTAGTCCTGCAGGCTTGCCTTTGCTAGATACCTATAGCAGTACAGATGTAACAAATGATGATGGAATCAAAGCTGACGCCAATTACACACCGCATACAGGTCCATTGGATCCTCGTTTGGATAGAACTGTTGGTCGTCGTGGGATTCCATACTTGGATTGGGGAGCACACCCGGGTTCAGTTTGGATTAGGGATCAATCTTATGGTGGTCCTTATGCTCCAATGAAAAATGTACATGCTAAGTCACAATCTGGCGAAGTGGTAAATGCTGCTGGTTGGACTTCAGGTGCGAACTCTAATACAACAAAGCTCATACGCTTTGCGGATATCTTGTTATTGGCAGCTGAAGCCGAAGTAGAAACTGGCAACCTTGAAAAAGCAAGGGGCTATGTAAATCAAATTCGTAGAAGGGCTTCAAATCCAGCAGACTTTGTTCAGAATCTTGCCGGTACTGCTCCTGCTGCTAACTATAGGATAAGTGAATATACTGCACCATGGACAAGTGCTGATGTTGCAAGAAAGGCAGTACGTTTCGAGCGTCGCATTGAGCTTGGAATGGAAGGGCACAGATTCTTTGACCTAGTAAGATGGGGTGTTGCTACAGAAGTGAAGAATGCATATTTTGCAAAAGAAAAATCAAAGAGAACTTATCTTACTGGAGCAACATTTACTTCAGGTAAAAGCGAGATTTTCCCACTTCCTGCAAAAGCAATCACACAGAGTGCTAAAGATGGTAAAGCCACACTTGTTCAGAATCCTGGCTACTAATATTTAATTTGACATATTTTAAGGCTGCACAAAATGTGCAGCCTTTTTTTATTTAATTAGTCTTACATAAAAAAATTAATTTTAGGGAGATTAACTCGATTATGGCATTTCATATGAAAATGAAACTTTCTTATTTAATTCTGCTTATTTCTATTTTGTCAATAGGATGTAAAAACAATAACCATCTTTTTAAATTGGTTGACAAAGAATCTTCAGGGATTGATTTCAGTAATAATATCAAGATAAATGATAGTATTAATATACTTGACAATGAGTTTACCTATAATGGTGCTGGTGTTGCTGTAGGTGATCTCAATGGTGATGGTTTGCAGGATATATATTTTTGCGGCAGCCAAGTAGAAAACAAATTATATCTCAACAAGGGTGGATTGAAATTTGATGAGGTAATAGATAAGTCTAATGCACAAAAGAAAAAAGGACAGTGGTCTTCAGGTGTAACGCTTGTAGATATCAACTCAGATGGGAAGCTTGATATCTATGTTTGTAATACTATGTTATCTGATAGTGCCTTGTTGCGTGATCTTCTATTTATAAATCAGGGGAATGATAAAGAAGGAATACCTCAATTCAAAGAGATGGGTTCAGAATATGGCATAACTGATGATACACAAAATTCTATTTCTACTTTTTTTGATTATGACTTAGATGGCGACTTGGATCTTTTTGTTGCAGTCAATTTTATTGATATGCAGTATCCTAATCAGTATATGACAAGGATACCAAATGGGAAATCTCCTACACGTGATCTTTTATTTAGAAATGACTTTGATTCTACTCTTGGTCATGCAGTTTTTACAGATGTTTCAATTGATGCCGGTATTATATGGGGAGGATATAGTCACTCTTGCCTTATCAATGATTTTAATCAAGATGGATTTCCTGATATATATGTTGCCAACGATTATCTCTCAAATGATCTGATATATATAAATAATAAAAATGGCACATTTACCAACCGTGTTGCAGAAATACTAAAACACCAATCTTTCTCATCAATGGGAAGTGACATGGCAGATATAAATAATGACGGCTATCAGGATCTTTTTGTTGTAGAGATGTTGCCAGCAGACAACAAAAGGAAAAAAGTGAATATGAATCCGAATAACTACAATCATTATTTATTTACTGAACAATATAAATACGAGTATCAATTTGTAAGAAATACCTTTCAAGTTTATCAGGGAATCAACCCCAAAAATAATTTACCACTATTTAGTGATATTGCTTTTTTAGCTGGTACTGAAGCAACCGACTGGAGTTGGTCACCTTTGTTGGCTGATTTCGATAACGATGGATACCGGGATTTACTTATTACAAATGGTTTCCCTAAAGATATAATTGATCATGATTTTGGCGCCTTTAGAAATAGTATTAGCAGCTCCCTTATCACTAGAGGACAATTGCTAAATATGATTCCTGAAGTGAAGATTCCAAATTTTATCTTTAAGAACAATAAGGATTTAACCTTTACAGATAAATCCAAGGAATGGGGAATTAGTTTACCAAGTTTTACAAATGGCACTGCTTATGCTGATCTAGATAATGATGGCGACCTTGACATCATTACGAATAATATCAATGATCCAGCATTTCTTTTTGAAAACACGTTATATAAACCCACAAAAGAAAATAAAGATTCCGCTCAACATTATATTCGTATTTCTTTGAAAGGGCCTGCAGGAAATACAATGGCATTTGGAACAACAGTAAAACTTTGGTATGGTAATCAAATTCAAGTAGCAGCAAGTGAATGCGTTCGTGGTTATCTTTCTGCATCAGAAAATATCTTGCATTTTGGATTGGGTAAAGCAAGTTCTGTTGATTCGTTAGAAATTATATGGGCAAATGGCAAAGGTGAAGTAATTAAAAATATTTCAGCTAATAAAACCATTTCGATTTCATACAATCCAGCTTCAGCCATACATCATATTGAAACATCAAAAACCCAGCCTCTTTTACAAGAAGTAAATACGGCATCTTTTGGTATTGATTATGTTCATGAAGAGAATGATTTTATTGATTTTAATTTACAAAAAACCCTACCTCATAAATTTTCACAATACGGTCCTTCATTGGCAATTGGTGATGTGAATGGCGATGGGTTAGATGATATGGTACTTGGCAGTTCAAGTAGGTTTCAAGGACCAATATTGATTTTACAACAACCCAATGGAAAATTTAAAAAACAACTTCTTTCATTAAAGGTTTCAGAATTATTGAAAGAAGAAGATATGGGAATCTTGCTTTTTGATGCAGATTCAGATGGCGATAATGATATGTATATAGTAAGAGGTAGCTATCAACATGATCCATCATCTCCATTATATCAAGATATTATTTGTGAGAATGATGGAAGGGGGAATTTTAAAATTGTAAGTGAAGCATTGCCTCCTATTACTTCATCAGGACAAAACGCAAAAGCTGCTGATATAGACAGGGATGGTGACCTTGATCTTTTTGTAGGGTCAAGAGTAGAACCCAAAGCCTATCCAAAACCTGGAGAATCTTTTTTATTACGCAATGATTCCAAGCCAGGGCAAATAAAATTCACCAATGTAACAAAGCAGTGGTTCCCGGCACTTGCCAATCCCGGAATGGTAAGCGATGCATTGTGGACCGACTTTGACAATGATAATTTAGTTGATCTCATGTTGGCTTGTGAGTGGAGCCCTATTTTGTTTTATAAAAACACAGGTAATGGTTTCATCGAGATTAAGCCTTCAGAAGAAATAAGCAATGCATTGGGTTGGTGGAATAGTCTTGCTGCTGCAGATCTGGATCAGGATGGTGACATGGATTATGTGGTTGGAAATTTTGGATTGAATCAATATTTCAAATGTTCATCAGGAGAGCCCTTGAGAATTTATAGCAAAGATTTTGATCAGAATGGTTCTTATGATTCATTTATATCTTGTTATTTCCCAGATTCAACTGGTGTGAACCACGAGTATTTTTATCATTCTAAAGATGACATGCAGAAGCAATTGATTTTAATTAGGAAAAAATTTGAACACTATGCAGATTTTGGAAAAGCAACAGTTCAAGATGTTTTTACCTCGGAAGAAATGAAAGGTGTTACTGTGCTTAAAGCAAATTACATGAAGAGCGTTTGGCTTGAAAATATTGGGGGAGGTAAATTTACAATGCATGTACTCCCTAACGAAGCACAGTTGGCTCCTTTGTATGGAATTCAATGTAAAGATGTTAATGGCGATGATCAGATTGATATTTTGTTGACGGGGAATGATTATGGAATGGAAATTAGTCAAGGTAGAGCAGATGCTTTAAATGGGTTGGTGTTGATTAATGACGGGAATAAAAAATTTAATTCAATCTCATTTGAAAAATCAGGATTTATTGTATCTGGTGATGCAAGGGCCTTATCCGAAATTAATGTTAAGGGTGATAATTATTTTGTATCAACACAAAATAGAAAAGGGTTAACCATGTTCAAGACAGTTTCAACATCTACCCCAACAATTAAAGTTAGTCCTATTATAAGTTCTGCCGTAGTTAGCTTTTCAAATCAACGAAAACAAAAATTTGAATTTGGTTGGGGTGATTCATTCCTTTCTCAAAAAACTAGGCAATGGATACCACCCAATGGTGCAGTGAAGATTGAATTTAAAGATTCAAAAGGCAAAATAATAAATGCAGTATCATCTGCAGTAAAAAAATAATTTATGCGAGCAGTTTCAATGGTATTCATTTTTCTCGTTATTATTTTCTTTAGCCTTGGTTGTGGTAAAGAATCTAAGTCTCAACTATATAAAGATGAATTACCACATCTATTAATTAAAAAGCTTACTGATGTAATGGTTGTTGATATTTTTACACCGCCCGTTGCTAGTAGAATATATGCCAATTGCGCGTTGGCCATGTATGAAGCTGGTCGTTTTGATGATAGTTCATATCCATCTATTGCAATTAATCTTCAAGGTTTTGATTCAATGCCTAAGCCTTCAAAAGAGAAAGAAATTGATTTTAGTGTAGCTGCTATTCAAGCTTTCTGTGAAACAGCAAAGAAAATTACTTTCTCGGCAACTGAAATGAAGGCTTACCAAGATTCTATGATTGGTATTTATGGTCAAGATCTTTCTGAAGAAACACTTATGAATTCAATTGCTTTTGGGCAACAAGTGGCTGATGTTGTTGCCAAAAGATTATCAACAGATAATTATAAAGAAACCAGGGGATTCGATCGTTTTGATGTTAAAACGGAGGATAAAAAACGTTGGATTCCAACATTACCTGATTATGCTGATGCTTTGGAACCACATTGGTATAAGATGAAGCCATTTACCTTACAAGCTCCTGATGAAGTGAAGGCCGATTCGTATCCTGAATACAACGAGGATTCCACATCGGTATATTATAAAGAATTGAAGGAGGTGTATGACATCTCAAAAAATTTGACAGATAAACAAATTGATATTGCGATTTTCTGGGATGACAATCCATTTGTTTCTAATCACAAGGGTCATGTAATGTTTCAAGATAAAAAAATGACTCCAGGCGGGCATTGGATGGCCATAACTGCTAAGGCATGCAGAGATCATCATGCTAGTTTTACAAAGTCATTGAAAGCATATGCCTATACTTCTATTGGTTTATATGATGCGTTCTTATCATGTTGGCATGAAAAATATAGGTCGCTTCGTATTCGTCCGCAAACAGCAATACAGCGTTTGATAGAGCAACAGTGGACTTCTTATATACAAACACCGCCTTTCCCAGAACATACTTCAGGGCATAGTACTATATCAGCCTCTGCTGCTGAAATGCTCACGCATCTCTTTGGTGATGGGCATGCCTATACAGATTCTTCAGAACTTGAATATAATTTGCCTATTCGATCTTTTAAATCATTCCGTGATGCTGCATCGGAAGCATCCATAAGCCGTGTTTACGGTGGAATACATTATCGTTCGGGTTGTGACAATGGAAATAAAATGGGAATCAAAGTGGCAACCCTAGCGATAAGCCGAATTGAAAAAAACTAATCATGTGAGAAATGATCAGTATGACAATGTGCTGTCAATTTACATTGTCTGTAATTGATATAATGAGCACTGATTATCATGATTACTGCTGGTAGAAGAAATACTACCTGGTATGTATGAAAAACTTGTTTCAATAAAAGCATTGACATACCAATCGAAAATAAGATTATTGGGAAAATCTTATGGTGGTGTTTCTTGTAACCATGGAGTAATGAATAAATACCAATTGTAAGTGCAATCAAAATCATTAAAACTTCAAAGTAGTTGTTGTTAATAATATTGATTCCTACGATAGGCAGACTCGACAAAAAAAGCGGTAGCAATGCACAGTGAATTGCACATGCTAGGGAGGCCCCTATACCCAAGGCGTCGTAGTTGATTTTTGGCATATGAAGAACAGCAAATTTAAGTATTTTGCAACAAAGTTGCAAATCCAATTTACCTGTTTATAACTTTAGGCAATGTACTTTTGCATATAATTATAAATGAAATGCGTAAAAAGGGGTTGATCTACTTATTCTTTTTTGTTTTAATCCTTGGTGGGTTCTATGCTGCTTTAATGTTGACTACAGATTTTGCAAAAGTCAAGCTTCCTATATTGACCACTGTTCAACCGTTTTCTTTTTTGAGACAGGATAGTGTAATGGTATCGCAGGCAGACGTAAAGAACCGTGTTTATGTTGCAGAGTATTTTTTCACTACTTGCAAAGGGATCTGTCCTAAGATGAATAAGAACATGAAATTGATTTACGAGAAGTTCAAGTCACAATCTAATTTCATGATTATCTCACATACGGTAAATCCTGAAACGGATTCGTTGCCTATTCTCAGGCATTATGCTGATTCATTGAATGCCTCTTCAAATAACTGGTGGTTTGTTACAGGGAGCAAAGAGTTGTTGTATAAAACCGCTAGGGAGAGTTATTTGTTAGATGATCCTAAAAACAACAGTAAAAATATTGAGGAACAATTTTTACATACACAATTTTTTACGCTTGTTGATAGGCTAGGAAGGGTTCGTGGCGTATACGATGGAATAAAAAAAGAAGAGGTTGATCAATTGATGATTGATATTACTGAACTAATTGCTGAATAAATTGAAAAATCAAGGAGCAGATATCTTAAAAGGAAGTTCACTGAGTGTTACTTCAAGTAGGAAGGCCATCTTAGATATTTTTCTTGGATCTGATAATGCGTTGGCTCACCAGGATATTGAAAATATTGCTAAGCAATATGACCGTGTAACAATTTATAGGACGCTTCAAACTTTCTTAGAAAAAGGAATTATTCATTCAATTCCAACAACAGATAACATCATTAAATATGCTTTGTGCAGTGATATGTGTATCACAACAGGCCATCACCATGATAACCATGTTCATTTTTTATGTGATGATTGTGGAAAGACAGTATGTTTAGATGAAGTTAGCATCCCCAATGTGAATCTTCCCAAGGGCTTTGTAAAAAAGGAGATTAACATGGTTGTAAATGGTATTTGTAATAGCTGTCAGAAATAAAAAGCCCCGATGTAAAAACATCGGGACATCGTTAAGGCTCTGATTAGTAGCTTCTTTATTCTGAGTTGAAATATTCTCAAACAAAGATATCTTACCAAGCTTCACCAATAAAATATCTGATATACCATAATAGTGGTATGCTATAGTGTTTCCAGTTCTTTTTTAACAAATAACATCAACTCACTTATTTTTTCAGGTGTAAAATCAAAAGATATACCGGCAGACTTATATAATTCCGGAAGTGTTTTGGTGCCACCTAGCTTCAATCCATTTATGTAATTTTCAATTGCCTTTTCCTTGTTTTCCCTATACTGTTTCCACATGCCAATTGCACCTAGCTGTGCAATTCCATATTCAATATAATAGAATGGAACTTCAAAAAGATGTAGTTGCCTTTGCCAATTTTGTGAGCGATATTGTTCAAGACCAGAAAAGTCAATTGAGGTAGTTGAAAATTCGTTGAGAATTCTAAGCCAGTTTTCTTTTCTTTCTTCTATGGTATGTGTTGGATTTTCATATATCCAATGTTGGAATTTATCAATTGTTGCTATCCAAGGGAATATTGTTATGACCCTTTCAAGCTGATGTCTTTTGGCACGTTTCATTTCATCTTCATTGTCGAAGAAAACCTCCCAATGATCCATCGTAAATAATTCCATTGCCATACTAGCCACTTCGGCCATTTCAGTGGGGTATTCCTTGAATCCGGTCAATTCCAAATCATGTGATAGAAAAGAATGAATGGCATGACCGCCTTCATGTACCATGGTAGTGAGGTCCGACATTTGTGATGCCGCATTCATAAAAATGAATGGAGCACCGCTTTCTGCCAGTGGCATGTTGTATCCGCCAGGAGCCTTTCCTTTTCGGCTATCTAAATCAAGGTGATTTAGTTTATCCATTTTTCTAAGGCAATCGCCAAAAAATGGATTCAATTCATCAAGGCATTTTACTGTTTTATCTAATAAGTCTTTTCCATCAGTGAAAGGTCTGAGCGGTTTGATTCCAGCTGGCTCAGCTTCAGTATCCCATGGGCGCATCACATCCAGACCAAGACGTTTTTTCTGTTCATCATAAATTTGGTTTACCAATGGCAATACTTCTTTTCTAACTGCTTCATGAAATTGAAAACAAGCTTCTGGCGTGTAATCAAACCGCCCCATCTCTGCAAATTTATAATCGCGGTAATTATTGAATCCAGTATTAAGCGCTATTTGGTGTCTTTTTTCTATCAGGCTGCTAAATAAATCATTAAGGGCTTCTTTATCAACGAATCTTCTTTCTGCAATTTTTCTATATACGGATTCACGAATTGTTCTGTCTTCACTTTCAAGAAATTTTCCCGCCTGCTGTAAAGTATATTCATGTCCTTCGTGCTCTATCATCATCTTTCCTGCAATTGCTCCATATTGTTGTTGAAGCACACTCATTTCTGCTTGAATGGGAATATTTGATTCTCTAAAAAGATCAATGCTTTTTTTCACAGATCGCAGATAGGTAAAATATTTTTCCTGATCAAGTTCTTTTGTAAAAGGGGAGTCAATTAATTTTTTATTGAGTAAGTCAGCATATGGCTGAATCTTCGGTTGAATTTCCATGTAGAAGAAATTGAATGCTTCTTCCAATTCCTTACTTTCCGTGTCGCAGGTCATTCTTACTTGCCTCCAACATGCATCTTCGCTAATAAACGCTTCTACTTCACTAGTATCCTTAAGCCACTGTTCAAGGTCTTTTACTGAATTTATTTCTCTCTCATTTAATTTGATAAAGAATGGCTCCAATCTTTCCCAATTAGTTAGTTTAAAATCTTCAGGAAGAAAGTGGTGTGTAAGCTTTTTAATGTCTGCGCTGTATTTCATAATTCAATTTTATTTTCATTTAAAACCAGAAAAGACTCCCTTCAATAAGATGAGGAGAGTCTTTTCTAATCTATTGTTGAAATGAGGTTAATCAGTTTTCCTCATTTTCTTCTTCATTCATTTCAGTGACTTTAATTTCAATGTTATTCTTTTTTATAGCATTGAACCAGCGAATCATTTTTTTCATGTCGCTTGTATATACTTTTTCAAAATCCATTTTTGGATATACTTTTTTGAAGTATGCTGAAATGGCTTTGTTATCTTTTTCTGAAGGGGTGGCGTCACCGGCAGCATCCATTGTTTTGAATATTTCCGCAATATTCACATTATCATCTTCGGTAAATACTTCAATAGATTCAAGATGAGAGAACTGATGAAGTCTGTTTGAAACAAATTTGGTGCTGTTGTCATCCAAGGATCTTACAATTGCTCCATCTGATTTTGTTGAAATCAATTCAAAAAGGCTAGAAAAACCGGTAACTGAGATTAGATTGCTATATTCCATATCCACATTATTTATAGGGTGCAAGTTACGATGAATTTACTGAATATTGTTTTCGAGCATGATATCCTGGATTCTTTTTTCAATACTCTTTTCATCACTATACCCCCTCGATATCATATATAATTTTGATTCATCGGTTTGGATGAACAGGGTTGGGAATCCTGTTACATTAAGTTGTTTGATTAAGGAAAAATCATAGTATGCTTTTTCTTTGTACTCATCTGATTTCAGGTTTTCATAAAATACCTTGGGGTCAAATTCGTATTTTTCGATTAAGTGTCTATAGGCTTCGGGATCGGTAAGGTCCCTTCCTTCTGAGTAGAGTGCAAATTGTAAATCAGCAGCGAATTCTATACTTCTGGCTGGGTTGATATCCTTTGAGATAGACATGGCTATTGCGGCCATTTCAGAATTGGGATACCAATCACTCAAGTCTGGATTATTGATATGCCAAAGAAAATCATCACCAAATCTGATGCCTGTCATTCCCTCTACTGTTTTATATGCATCTTTTATATAGCCTGCAATCTTTCCAATATGTTGGGTTGATTCTACAGGTATCATGCCTCCAGATAGCGTTTCAAAATCAAATTGGTTCTTGTATTTTTCGTGAAGTGATTTTATAACAGGACTAAACCCATAGCACCAGCCGCACCATGCATCGTAGCAATATATTATTATTGGTTTCATTGATATCTATTTTTCATTTTCAATCCTGATAGAATCAACATTGAATTGATCAGGATTTTTGCCCACCTTGTCTTTATAAAATTCCTTGAACAACTGCATATCATTTTGGTGATTACCTGTTAGGTAAATTGGTGCACCAAATCCAGCTTCTTTTTTCTGGTAATCAAGGTACCCCGGTAATACAGGAACATTGGCACCAAGCGCAGTGAAGTAGAAACCCGACTTCCATTTTGATACGAGTTTTCTTGTTCCTTCTGCAGGTATCATTATAAGTAATTCATCACTCTTGTTGAATTTGCTGATTAGAAATTCTGTGAGGTTTTGTTTTTTACTTCTTTCAACAGGAATTCCGCCTGTGCCTTTCAGGATGATGGATAGTGGGAAAGTAAAAAGCTCTTTCTTAGCTAAGTAATTCACTTTTAGTTTTAATATCCTGAATACGGCAAGTGAAAAAAGGAAATCCCAGTTTGATGTATGTGGCGCAGCAATAACCACTGCTTTTTTAAGGTCTGAGGGAACTTCTCCATTTATTTTCCATCCGCTGAGCTTGAACCACCAAGCAAAAAATCCTGTGATCATAAATTTTATTTAACCTATAAAAAATTTAGCTATCAAATATCGCGTTAAATTAATGTGCTTCAAGCCAATTATCTCCTGCACCCGCTTCAGCTAATACAGGTACATTATTAGGAAGAGCCAATGCATTTTGCATATTTTCAAGTATCAATATTTTCATCTCTTCCACTTCTTCCTTTAATGTATCAAATATCAATTCATCATGCACTTGAAGAATCATTTTACTTTTCAACTTACTTTCTTTCAAGGCATGTTGAACTTTGATCATAGCCAATTTTATCATATCTGCTGCAGATCCTTGTATAGGCGAATTGATAGCATTTCTTTCTGCAAAACCTCTTACGGTAAAGTTTGAAGAGTTGATGTCACGTAGCCATCTTTTTCTTCCCATTAGGGTTTCAACATAACCTTTGTCCTTTGCAAATTGGATAGTTGATTCCATGTATTCGGTAATACCGGGGAATTCTTTTTTATAATTATCGATAATTGTTTTGGCTTCTGTTCTGCTGATACCAAGGTTTTCAGCCAGTCCAAATGCACCTTGCCCATATATAATTCCAAAGTTTACACTTTTTGCTTTGTATCGCATTTCCTTAGTAACATCTTTTTCTTCAATGCCATATACTTTTGCTGCTGTTGCAGTATGAATGTCTTTCCCAAGTTTAAATGCTTCGCACATATTTTTATCACCACTAATTGCAGCTACTATTCTTAGTTCAATCTGAGAATAGTCGGCCGAAATAAGCACATGGTTTTTATCTCTTGGAACAAATGCTTTTCTGATTTCTTTTCCCCTATCGCTTCGTACTGGAATATTTTGAAGGTTTGGATTGTTGCTAGATAACCTTCCTGTTACTGCAACTGCTTGGGCATAGTTTGTATGTACCCTGCCTGTGTTTGGATTGATAAGAAGGGGAAGGGAATCAACATAGGTCGATTTCAACTTTGTAAGTTCCCTGAAGGCAAGTATATCTGATACGATTGGAAATTGGTTTGCCAATTTTTTTAATACATCTTCACCTGTTGCGTATTGTCCGGTTTTGGTTTTCTTCGCTTTTGGATCCAACAACAACTTTTCAAACAGTACTTCTCCCAATTGTTTTGGTGAAGCAAGGTTGAATCGAACGCCTGCAATTTTATAAACAGATTCTTCTGCAATTTTTGCTTCCTTATCGAGTTCTTTAGAATACTCTTTCAAAAATTCAACATCCACTTTAACGCCTTCAAACTCCATATCGGCGAGAACTTTCACTAATGGGTTTTCAACTTCATTAAAAACCTTCTCTACGTCCTTTGATATGATTTGTGGAGCAAAAATATTTTTTAATTGAAGTGTAATGTCTGCATCTTCACCAGCATATTCTTTTACTTTTTCGATTTCCACATCACGCATATTGCCCTGGTTTTTACCCTTCTTTCCAATTAACTCTTCAATATGTACTGGTTCATAGCTAAGGTATTTTGCACTGAGCAGGTCCATACTTCTTTTCCCTTCAGGTTCAATAACATAATGCGCAAGCATCGTATCGAAAATATTTCCTGCCAATCCAAAGCCATGATTTTTTAGAATGAGCAGGTCATATTTTATATTCTGACCAATCCAGGTTATTGATGAATCATTGAATAGCACATTGAATTTCTCCAGCATTGCTATTGTTTCTTTCTTGTTATCAGGGCAAGGGACATAGCTAGCTGTTCCTGGTTTAATGGAAAAGCTCATGCCTACAATAGAAGCTAGGTTTGCATCTAGTCCTGTAGTTTCAGTATCAAAGCAAATTTCTTTTTCATTTTTAAGTGAATTGATGAGAGCGTCTATTTTTTTATTGTCGTCTATCAGTTCATATTGATGTGGTGTATTGTTTATGTTTTTATCTGCAATGATATTGGGCGTATCATCTTCTTCTGAAGAAGTTACTTGTGAATTATCTGCAACAGTAACACCCCCACCAAAAAGATCACCCTGTACAGTAGTGCCACTTTTTTCAACGGGACCTGCCATTGGAATTTCTTCACCCAATATTCTTTTACCAATGCTTCTGAATTCTAGTTCACTGAAGATTTCTCTCAAAGTATCTTTATTTACATCCTTTACTTTGAATTCACCTTCGTGAAATTGTACAGGCACAGAAGTTATAATTGTAGCAAGTTTTTTGCTCATCAGTGCCAAGTCTTTCCCTTTTCTTACTTTTTCTCCAATTGAACCTTTTATTTCATCTGCATGATCAAGTACATTTTCAACTGTTCCGTATTCTGCAAGAAGTTTAGCAGCCGTTTTTTCACCTACACCTGGTATGCCTGGAATATTATCAACCGCATCACCCATCATGGCAAGGATATCAATCACTTGTGAAACTTCTTTGATATTCCATTTTTCACATACCTCTTTTGGTCCGATGATTTCAAAATCTCCACCTTGATATGGTGGCTTATAAATCTTTATATTTTCTGATACAAGTTGTCCATAGTCTTTATCAGGCGTTACCATGAATACTTCATAGCCTTCTTTCTCTGCTTGCTTTGCAAGTGTTCCAATTACATCATCTGCTTCAAACCCATCTGTTTCGATGAGGGGTATGTTAAAGCCTTCAATAATTTTTCTGATGTCTGGTAATGATGCTATTAAATCTTCCGGTGCTTCTTGCCTATTTGCTTTATAGTCTGCAAAATCAGTATGACGTTCTGTTGGTGCTGCAGTATCAAAACAAATGGCAATATGGGTTGGTTTTTGTTTGTTGAGCAAGTCAATTAATGCATTGGTAAAACCAAATTGCGCATTGGTGTTTTTGCCCTTGCTAGTGATGCGGGGACTTCTAATCAGGGCATAGTATGCGCGAAAAATTAATGCAAAAGCATCTAATAAAAATAACCTCTTATCCATGCCGTAAAGGTAGTTTATTCAGTGGATTTAGGTGATAGAATGAATGTTTTACGTTTAGTTAAAGCCCCAAAAAAATCTGTTTATTAAAACTTGGTTTCAATAAAATAAGGAAGCATTTTCCTCCAGGTTGGCCAGTCGTGCTTGATATCATTTCCCCAAATTTCCAATTCATGGGGAATTGATTTGCTATTTAATACTTCAGAAAATCTTCTATTTGCATTCGGGTCTTCGTGTTCACCGCTACCAGACGCAATAATTATTTTGCCTTTTCGTATTTGCTCAAGGGTATTGTGATTATTCTGATTCGGGATATAGTGAATAGGTGAATTAAAATAAACCTGTTCATCATAATAACCATCTGTATATTCTGTTAAGTCATAAACGCCACTCATCGAAATTACTCCACTGAATAGGTCTGGTTTTTTTAGATAAAGGTTCATTGCATGTAATGCACCAAAGGAGGCGCCGCATGTGATGATCGGTGTTTTATTTGATGTTTCATTTTTAATAAATGGAACAACTTCATTGAACACATATGAATTGAATTCATTTTGTCTGATTGCTTTATGGGCGCCTTCCATTTCTTTATTCATCCAACTTTCCATGTTAATGCTATTGATGGAAAACACTTTTATTTTTCCAGCATCAATAAATGGGGCGAGTGCATCAATGAGTCCAAAGCGTTTGTATTCAAGGTAATCAGCTGCTGCTGTTGGTATCATCAGCATTGCAAAACCAAAGTGACCGTAAAAGTTTAATGGCATTTCCTTTCTAAGAGAGGGACTGTACCAATTATAATAGTTCTCTTCCATTTTATTTAGGGCACAATTTTTATAATGCCCCTCATTACAGCTGCATGTCCTGGATAAGAACATATGAACATGTATTCGCCCGGTTTGCTTGGTGCTGTAAAATAAATTGATTCTGATGCGGAAGGCTGAAGCAATCCTGTATGAAATAACACTTTTGATGTGATTGGTACATAATTCATTTGTGAACCCTTTAGGCCAAGTTGAAGAGCAAGGTTACCAACTTCATCACCAGCTCCTGGAGAAACAATAACAACATTATGAGTCATGTCATCGTTGTTATTAAATATCAATCTAACTTTTGATCCTGCCCTCACTTCGAAATTAGTTACATCATACTTCAACCCTGGTTTAGTTCCTAGCTTCAACACTCTATCGGGTTGTTTCCAATCTGAAGGCATTGTGTTTTGTCTTTTTTTAGTTGGTGTTGATGCTTTTGTTGAAGGAACTACCTTCTCCATGTGGTGCATCATTTTCACTTTCTCTTCTTCTTTTAGAACTGTTTTGCTTCCTTCAGGAATATTATTCATTGTATAATATGCAGTATTATGAAGCAGGGTTCTATCTTCTTTTGATTCAATTCCTTGAATTTTTATTTCGTGGATATATCCTTCAATCAAACTATCCAAAATCAACTTTACTTTCAATCCATCTTCAGAAGGAATAATTCCAATTATTTTTCTTTCGCGGTTATTAATAATTGGACTTCCATATTCATGATGGTATTCATAGGTAAAGCTATTCACCGAATAGTTCATCGCATTTTTAATCTGTGGTAACTTTCCAGCGCTTGTGAATTCAACTTCAATTCCATCAGGAAGGGCATGAATGTTTTTCATTTCAAAAGGCGTTTCACCATTCCATACAAGGCGTTGCAATGCATAGTCTTCTTTTCCTGTACTAGCCCATCCCCTGCTCGTCATACCTGCAAATAATGATCCGTCAAGTCCCCAACGCAATCTCAATAAGCCAGATGCAAAGCCTTCATAAAACGGATAACATGCTCCTTGGTATTTGCCTTTTACTTTTTCTAGCGACATGCGCATGATTTTTGAATGACCTTGGTCTGCAACAAAATATTGTCCTGTAAACGGACCAAATGCTCCACCTGTTTGGTCTTCAATTATATCAGCTGTTGATATTCCCATTAATGTATGTGGAAACCATACGGCAGGCAGTTTCAGTTCTTTTATTTTTTTTGCTGCTTCATGCATGGGTTGTCCATTGTCAACAATTTTTAAATCTTCCTTTGTAAGTTTCAATGGCGACTCAGGTTCTTTGGTCCAATTAAGACCACCTGCATTGCCAGCGAAGTCACCTTTTTCCAAATGCGTTACGCGACCGCTACCAACCCAATCACCTTGGTTTTCTGCATAGAAAACATCGTTGTTGCTATTAATGGTGAAGCCTGCAGGAGAACGAAGACCCGTTGCAATAGGTTCAATTACCCCATCATCTTTTACTTTAAGTAGCCAGCCATGCCATTTCCCTAAGCCATCACCATATCCAACCCATGCAACATTGAGTGTAACAAACATTTCTCCATTTTTGTCAAATACAGGTCCATAGGCATATTCATGGTAGTTGCCACTCAATTGAAATAATGTGATGGGCGTATAAGAGTCTGCTCTTCCATCACCATCTTTGTCTTCTATTTTAGTAAGTTCACCACGTTGAGTGCAATAGAAAATCCCATCTCTATATGCCAATCCCAATACTTCATGCATACCAGATGCAAATTTTGTGAAGTGAGGAGATCCATTTCCATAAGCATTTTGAATAATCCAGATTTCTCCTCTTCTTGTAGATGCTGCGATTCTTCCATCAGGTAATACTGCAACGCCTCCTACTTCAAGTTTTACTTCTTCAGGAATGGCAATCGTCTTTAATGAATAGAAATCCTTTTCAGATTGAACAGCATTGATTTGTGAAAAGGAAAAATATGCAGTTAAAGAAAAAATGAAAAGAAGAGAGTATGATTTTTTATTTAGTAGCATTTGATCAGTATTATAAGTTGAAAATTATTTTTAGTTGGTTCTGTGTTTTTCAATTTCGTTTACCAAATTAGTTGGTAGCTTAGTTTTTGTTTAGCCGATATCAATAGCACTTGTTGTCCATTATGCACTTCTATTGTTGGAATTTCACCTGCTGATGTTTGAACAAAATAATTCTGGTCATCTATGCTATATAATCCATTACCCACTGGCTTTATTGATTTCCCTTGGGCAATTCTAAGCATGAGATTATTTTTTTCATTTCCTTCAACATTGATCGTTCTGTTAATTCCTTTTCCATTTTCAATTGGACTGATTTTATCTTCTACTTTAAGATTATTGTATTCATATGCAAATACAGGGTATCTATTTTCAGTGAGTGTATATCCTTTGTATTTATATTTAGCAATTGAATCAGTTATGTTGTTGCTTTCGAAAATTGGACAAATACCTGGGAGGGTTATTGTTGCACCCATAGGTGATGATGTTTGTGGTTCACCACGTTCATACCACATATCGGTGGCATTGAGATAGTCTCCTTTCCAAACATACAGCATCGCTCCTTGTATGAGATCATATGAATAATGGACTTGAGAAGGGTCACCAACTGAAAGAACATGTGTTAGTTTTTTATTTTTATGAAACATGAACGACCTGATGATGGTTGGTTCTTTTTCAGACCTAATATTGATAAGTGGATCAGGTGCACGTTCAGGCAATGAAGCAGGGGCATGCAATGCAATTGTTTTACTATTTGCTTTTTCAATAGTCAACGAAAGACCAGATCTTGCCCATCCCACTTCTTTGTTTACCCAAAGTTTGAAATTGTGTGATCCTTTTGTAAGATTTTTTCTACCATCAAATGCTGAAGCGCCTATGAATGTCCATCCTTTTGGAATAACTGAATCTCCATCAATGATTAGTCCACCATCTCCTGTAAAGATGCTTGACAGGAGATAATTACCATCTTCTTCAATATTTAATTTTCCTTCGAATTGCAAGAAGTAATTGTCTCTTGCTGATGCAAGTCTTGAATCAATTGCTTTTGCTTTTCCTTCACTTGTTGGTTTTGTTTTAGCTGCTTCTTCAAGTGTTTTAGCAGTCTTTTCGAAATATTTATATGTCAAGTCTGATACACTCACATTTAATTCTTCTTGTGGGGCGTACTTGAAATTTTTTATTGCAATCATTCCATGATCTCCTTGAATCATAAGTGGTGCTAATTTTTTTTCATCGTCAGCGATTGCAGCACGTGTTGGACCGCTAACAAAAATATTTTCATGGAGTGTAATTCCGTTGAGTTTTACAAAATTGAATTTAGCAGGCATTGTTTTTTTACCATTTGCATCAAAGCGTGGGGCTTGAAAAGAAATTTCCATGTGTTGCCAGAGACCAGGAGCAGAGGATGCATTTTTCAAAGGAGCATTTCCTTCGAAGCCTTTATCGTCTTTCCATCTTTCATATATTCCACCCATATCACTAAACGTAGGAATCTTAACACCCCAACTGTCGTTTATCTGAACCTCATACCTAGATTGAAGGTATATACCAGAATTTGATCCTTTAGCAATCATGAAATCAAATTCAAGATAGATATCGCCGTGTTCCATGTTGGGGAAGAGGTGATAAGGGGTTCCTTTATACGCAAATGATTTATTGAAATCATTTAGCAATATGCCTATTCCTTTTGTATATCCTAACACTGTATCTGCATACCTAGCCTGCACTTCACCAACAATTTTCCAATTGGCGGATGGAGACTTGAACGCTTCCATTGAATTCAAAGGCAATTCTTTTAGAATTGGTTTTACTTTTTGAGCAAAAGATCCTGTAAGGCTTGAGATTGCAAGGGTTATAATGAGGGATGTTCTAACAAGCATCAGTAAAGTTTTAGTGTATGAATTTAACAAAAAAGCAAGTGGAAACAATGGAAATATGCATAAAATCCACTGCAAAAAAGATTCATTTAAACTATCTATGATTTGCTCATCACTTCGAGCTTCTTTTTTGAATCTAGCATTAAATCTCGCAGGCGTGCTGCCTCCATGAAATCCAGGTCGCGCGCAGCTTTTTCCATGTTTTTCTTCAATTTCGTAATATTCTTTTCCATTTGTGGTATGGTCAAATATTCCGCTTGCTCCTCAGCAGCTATTGCACTTGCATTGTCTTCAGCAGCGGCAATTAAGTTGCTGTACTCATCAAATCCTTTTATTTCTAGTACAGCAGTTTGAGCAAAAACTTGTTCTTTACTTTTAATAATGGTTGTTGGCGTGATGTTATTTAGTAAGTTGAATTCAATTTGTTTTTCTCTTCTGCGTGTTGTTTCATCGATTGTTTTTTGCATGCTACCTGTAATCTTATCTGCATAAAAAATAACCCTGCCATCAACATTTCTTGCAGCCCTTCCTGCAGTTTGTGTAAGGGACCTTTCGTTTCTTAAAAAACCTTCTTTGTCGGCGTCAAGAATAGCTACAAGTGAAACTTCTGGAAGATCCAATCCTTCTCTTAGAAGGTTAACTCCAACAAGTACATTTATTTCACCCAGTCTTAATTGTCTTAGTATTTCAACTCTTTCAAGTGTGTCAACATCGCTGTGAATATATTTTGATCTAATGTTTATGCGCTGAAGGTATTTATCCATTTCTTCAGCCATCCTTTTTGTTAACGTTGTAACGAGTACGCGATCACCTTTTTTAACAGTCTTGTCTATTTCATCTAGCAGGTCATCAACTTGGTTGATGCTAGGTTTTACCTCTATTGGCGGATCAAGTAGACCAGTGGGACGAACCACTTGTTCAACAACTACGCCTTCAGTTTTTTGAAGTTCATATTCACCTGGCGTTGCTGAAACGAATACCACTTGGTTCAGCATACTTTCAAATTCATTGAAATTTAAAGGTCTGTTATCCAATGCTGCGGGCAAGCGGAATCCATAATCAACGAGCACCATTTTTCTACTTCTATCACTACCATACATGCCGCTAACCTGTGGTATTGTTTGGTGACTTTCATCAATTACGCAAAGAAAATCTTTTGGGAAATAGTCAAGCAGACAGAACGGTCTTGTTCCTGGTTTTCTTCTATCAAAGAAACGGGAATAGTTTTCAATTCCACTGCAGTAGCCAAGTTCTTTTATCATTTCAATATCATAATTCACGCGTTCACTTAACCTCTGCGCCTCTATGAATTTTCCAGAATCTTTGAAATATTGAACCTGTTTGCCAAGTTCATCTAGAATTTCTGAAATGACCTGGTTAATCATATCTTTTGGGGCGAGGTATAAGTTAGCAGGAAAAATCGCAGCATTGTCTACCGATCCAATTCTTTTTCCTGTAATGATTTCAAGTGTATCTATTGATTCAATTTCATCACCAAAAAAAGTGATACGATATCCAAAATCAACATAAGGTAAGTTGATATCAACCGTATCTCCTTTTACCCTAAACGTTCCTCTTTTGAATTCGATCTGTGTTCTATTATAAAGTGCATCTACAAGTGAATGGAGAAATCCTTGTCTGCTAATGATTTGACCTTTATGAATACGAATGATTCCATTTTCAAATTCTGTTGGGTTTCCCATACCATATATACAGCTAACAGAAGCAACAACAATAATATCCCTTCTACCACTCAGCAATTCAGATGTTGCATGCAGTCGAAGTTTATCCAGTTCTTCATTGATGGCAAGGTCCTTTTCAATGTATGTATTGCTAACAGGCATGTATGCCTCTGGTTGATAATAATCGTAGTAAGAAACAAAATAACCTACAGCGTTATCGGGAAAGAATTGTTTGAATTCGCCATATAGTTGTGCAACCAATGTTTTATTATGGGTCATTACCAATGTTGGTTTTTGAACCTGTTGAATTACATTGGCCATGGTAAAGGTTTTACCCGAACCAGTTACACCAAGCAATGTTTGGCATTGTTCACCTTCATTTAGTCCCTTAACCAATTGGCTGATTGCATTTGGTTGATCGCCTGCAGGCAAGTAAGGGGAATGTAAATTGAAGGGCATTGGAATTATGTTATGATTAAATTATTTGAACATGGGTGGATGAACATCATCATAATCTGTATGCTCCTGGAAGTATTTTCCTAGCAACAAAAGATCTTCTTCTTGGTATAGGTTTGCTAAAAAGGTAATGCTGTTGGGTACTTTTTGCTTATTCAATCCAATGGGCATGCAAAGTGCAGGATGTCCGGTTAAGTTTGTTATTGATAATTGTTTTCCTTCAAAGCTTGGAGTAATTACAACATCATAATCCTTCATCACTGCATTTATTTTTTTCATCAGCAATACGCGGTGCCTATTTGTATTAATATATTCAACTGCTGGAATCGTTCTTGCTGTTCTGAAATAATTAGGCCAATCATATCTGTTTTGTTTAGTCATTTGATCATCTAAATCAGTTCTGGTAAATTCATCAAATGCCGCCGCTGATTCTGCACCAATCACCATGCCAATCATATCAAATTGATATGCTTCTGAATCTGGGAAATTCATTTCTTTAATATCAAGTCCTAGTTTTTTAAGCTGCTTTATCACTGTCCATTCTTGCGATGATGTATCTAGTTTTTCAAAATAATTTTTCGCATATGCAATCTTCAATTTTTTTACATCTTTTTTAGGCGAATAATTGAAAGCATCATTCATAGCGCATGCATCTTCACCATCGGTTCCATGTATAAATGCAAAAACTGTTGCAGCATCTTCTGCTGATCTGCAGATAGGTCCAATTTTATCAAGGCTCCAGCTAAGCGCCATGGCGCCTGTGCGACTAACACTACCAAAAGTCGGGCGCAAGCCGGTGGCACCGCAAGTATGACTAGGAGAAATAATAGAACCATGTGTTTCTGTTCCTATTGCGAATGGAACCAATCCAGCCACTGTTGCAGAAGCAGATCCTGCAGATGATCCGCTTGAACCTTTTTCTAGGTTCCAAGGGTTTCTTGTTCTTCCACCAAACCAATAGTCACCCATTGCTAGAGCGCCCAGTGTGAATTTTGCTACCAATACAGCTCCTGCTTCTTTTAGCCGTGTATATACATATGCATCTACTTCAATAGTTTGATCTTTATAAGGTTGAGCACCCCAAGTAGTTTTTGTTCCTTTGATTGAGAATAGGTCTTTTAGTCCGTAGGGAATACCTTGTAGTGGCCCTTTGTCGATTCCTTTTTTGAATAATTCATCAGCTTGTTTTGCTTGTTGCATTGCAATGTCTTCAGTGAATGACACGACGCAATGAAGTGTATCTCCAAATTTTTTCAAACGTTGAATAAAAAATTTTGTCAGTTCAGTTGATGTGATTGATTTATTACGCATCAAAGAACCAAGCTGATTGATATTGTAGAATGCTAGGTCATTTATGTTATTTGGTCTTTTTATTGTTTTATTGTATGTCCAAGTAATTTCTTTTTGAGCTGTTGAAGGTAATGGGCTAAGCATTTGAATCATGCTCATGCCAACAGAATTATCCAGTTTCAGCAGGTGCATCTTTTTATATTCTGCAAGATTATCTTTTATATCTGGGTACATCATTTCTATTTCTTTGTCTGTAAAATTCACGTCAAGAAGTTTTGCTGAATTTTTTAGGTCACTTACTGCCAATGTATCTTGGCTAAAGCACTTTATTGAAAGGAGAAATGAAAGAAACAATACATATTTCATAAAAATAGATTTTGTTATACATTAGTTGAGTAAAAAATATAATAAAGTGTATTGCTTATTATATTTTTCGATTTAAATAAGAAGAGTAATCGGGTATAGCGCAAGCATATTCTTCATACATCAATGGGGAGGTCATAAGAAAATCTGCAGAAGCCCTGTCGCATGCAAAAGGTATGTTCCAGGTGACTGCAACTCTTAAGAGTGCTTTAATATCTGAGTCATGTGGTTGTGCTTCCATGGGGTCCCAGAAAAAGATGAGTACATCAATAGATCCTTCAGCGATCATGGCGCCTATTTGTTGGTCACCGCCTAAAGGGCCACTCAATAATATTTTCAGTGGCCTATCCAATGTTTCTTCTATAAGTTTTCCTGTGGTTCCTGTTGCAATCAATTCATGTCGAGCCAAGGCATTCATATTATGGGTTGCCCATTCAACCAGGTCTTTTTTCTTGTTGTCGTGAGCAACAAGCGCAATTCTTTTTCGTTCGGATAATTTTCTTTTTTTATTCATTTTTAATATCCTTGTTAAGTGAAAATATAACAAAAAAACCGCATCCTTGTTGATAAGGATGCGGTTTCTAAACAAAAGACAAGCTGTTAATTATAAGGCCTGCATTTCCATTATTTTTTCTCTGATTTTCTTTTCAATTTCGTTTGCCATTTCTGGGTTGTCGTTAAGAAGTTGTTTTACACCATCGCGACCTTGTCCGAGTTTATCAGAATTATAGCTATACCAACTTCCGCTCTTATTTACGATTCCGAGTTCAACACCCATATCAATTATTTCACCTGTTTTTGAGATTCCTTCTCCGTAGATGATATCGAATTCTGCAGATCGGAATGGCGGAGCAACTTTGTTTTTAACGACTTTTACTTTCACCCTGTTGCCTATTGCTTCATCACCGTCTTTGATTTGAGCAGAACGGCGGATATCAAGGCGAACAGATGCGTAGAACTTCAGTGCGTTTCCACCTGTTGTTGTTTCAGGATTGCCAAATACGATTCCTATTTTTTCACGTAGCTGGTTGATGAATATGCAGATGGTATTGGTTTTGCTGATTGTTGCCGTCAATTTTCTAAGTGCCTGGCTCATCAACCTAGCGTGTAATCCCATTTTACTGTCACCCATTTCCCCTTCCAATTCGCTTTTGGGTACCAGTGCAGCAACGGAGTCAATAACAACGACGTCTAGGGCACCTGAAAGAATTAGTCTGTCAGCAATTTCCAGTGCTTGTTCACCATAATCTGGCTGAGATATAAGCAGGTTATCAACGTCTACACCCAATTTTTTAGCATAGGTGCTATCAAATGCGTGTTCAGCGTCGATGAAAGCACACATTCCACCCTTTTTTTGTGCTTCTGCAATAACATGGGTAGCGATGGTTGTTTTTCCAGAGCTTTCTGGTCCATAAATTTCAATTACCCTGCCTTTTGGTAATCCACCAATGCCTAGGGCCAGGTCCAATCCTATTGATCCTGTAGAAATATACTCTATTTGTGTTTCTCCCTTCTCATTCATCATCATCACACTTCCTTTTCCATAATCCTTTTCAATCTTATCTAGCGTGAGTTTCAGCGCTTTTAATTTTTCGCTATTTGACATATTAATTAAATTTTAGACTGTAAAGATAAGGGCCTTAAAATGAATAAACTAATATTTTTAGCATTTTTTTGACTAAATATTTTAGTGATTTTTCTCGTATTAAGACCGTTTTTACACAAAAAACCCTGCTATTTAGAAAAATAGCAGGGCAGACATGAGAAAACAAACAAACTGATCTTGCAACAGTAGTTACTAAATCATTATAAATATACTACAATTTTGATTTTTTTAAAAATTAGATATCCACTTTTTTGTAGATTGTGTCAAACAGCACTAAAATCCTTTTGTTATGCAGTAATGTATGCCTAGAAATTCTAAATTGGGGGATTTCTTTGGTAAGTTAAGATTTCAAGAATTATATTTGTAGTACCATTAAAAAAACAAACACGATGAAAAGTAAATTATTTATTCTGCCATTGTTTTTGACCGTCACCTTATTTTCTTGCGTGAGCTCAAAAAAATTCCAGGCATTGAACACAAAGTATAATGACCTGAACAATTCTTTAATTGGCGCGCAAAGCGATCTTAAAAATTGTAGGGATGAAAAGTCAGAGCTAGAGCGCAACAAAGCAATTGCATTGGCTCAGCTTGAGTCTCAGCTTGCTTCTTTGAAAGAGCAAAATGATTTCTTAAAGAAAAACAACAACAGTGCTTTGAAGCAACTTGAAGATCTTTCTGTAATATCTTCTTCTCAGGCAGAGAGCATTAAAAAGTCACTCGATAACATTGGATCTAAAGATGCTTATATTCAAACCATACAAGCTGCTGCAGCAAGAAAGGATTCAATGAATATGGCCTTGGTGATGAATCTAAAGGGAGCCATTGGAAATTTGGATGACAAGGATATCAATATTAAAGTTGATAAAGGTGTTGTATATGTAGACATCTCTGATAAGTTGTTGTTCAAAACCGGAAGCTATAGCATCAACGAAGCTGCTAAGTCTGTACTTGGTAAAGTTGCTGTTGTGTTGAAGAACCAGCCTGATATTGAGTTCATGGTTGAAGGACATACTGATAATGTAGTGTTGAGTGGTGATGGTGATTTGTTGGACAACTGGGATCTGAGTGTGAAGCGTGCAACAACAGTTGTAAGGCTTTTGCAAAAGCAGTATGGATTGAATCCAGCGAATATGGCTGCAGCCGGTCGTGCTGAGTTTCGTCCGATTGCCGACAATTCAACTGCTGCAGGACGTTCTGCAAACAGGAGAACCCGTATCGTGATCCTTCCACAGTTGGATCAGTTCTTCAAGTTGTTGGAGAGAAAATAAATTCATCCGCAAAACGGACCAATCAATAAGATAAGGGTCCATTCAAGGACTCAATAAAATAAACAAAGGACCCACGTTAATCGTGGGTCCTTTTTGTTTCTGCGTGAAGGATTTTCCTTTAGATAATTTTAAGACTGAACAAATTTCGAGAGCAGTTTTGCATAAATTAACTATTTAAAATTTATTGTAAATTACAAGAGTAAGAGCAGTTGGAGTAGGTGCAGGATTAAAAAATACTGCAATAATTATTGCAAATCAAGGAGCTATAGATGGTAATACATTTGCTGCAACGGTTTGTAATGAGTATTCTGTAACAGTTGGTGGGGTAACTTATGGTGATTGGTACTTACCTTCAAAGCATGAACTCAATTTACTTTATTCACAAAAAACAGTGGTTGGAGGTTTTGCGGATAACGGATATTGGAGTTCTAAGGAAGTCGTCAACGGCGTCGCGTGGTGACAGCATTTCGCCAGTGGCAGTCAGCACGAATACTTTAAGGACGAGACAAACTATGTTCGCGCCATTAGGGCTTTTTAACCATTTAGAAATAAGAATGAGCACTGCTTAACAAGATGTTGGACAAACAAGCCGACTAAAAGCGAAAAGAAACATAATGAAAAAAACATATACTTCATTGCTTGTACTGATCTGTTGCAGTTGCATGGGTGTACTCAATGCGCAAATACTATCCGTTGCTCCGGGGACTGAGTTCTATGTGAAGGGAGGAACTAATATGATGGCTGATAGGACCGACTTCAATTTCTCCGGTGACTTCACTTTTACGAATAATACATTGAACCTAGACCTAGTACCCAATAAGATCAACGGGGTATCAATTATGCAGCGCGTTTACAAATTCACCAACACGGTCTACTACATGCAGGGAAGAATCAACCTGAATTACCTTGAAAACGAACTGAATGGCATCCCTGAATCGGAATTGAAGTTTTTGTATAACAATGGATTGGGTTGGCAAGAAGATTACAATAGCGCAGTTAATACAAATATCAACTTGGTAGAAGGCGGTGCCATGAACTATACCAAACTGGATGCTTTTACAGCAGGTAAATACCTAGCTACTGATGAGATCATTTCAGTAAGGGCCAATCCCAACCCCAGCACAACGGATTTCAATGTGATGGTGATGGCAAAAGGTCAAGCAGAAATTGAGTTGACAGTGATGGACGCGCGCGGTGCAATTGTTGAAACAAAAAAGACCAGGCCATATCAGAGTATAAAACTTGGTCGCAACCTTATTAATGGAATATATACAATCAGGGCTGTGCAGGGCAATAAGCCGATTGCGTCGATCAGGGTGGTGAAGTTGTGATGAATTAGACGACAGAC
>CAMBGO010000002.1 GCA_945866165.1 Chitinophaga pinensis
CCAGGGTTGTTTAACAAGTTCAATGAATGACATAAATAAAATAACTTTTATTGTAAGTGATAATTGCTTCTATCAAAAGTGCTTAAATATGAAATTATATTAGGTGATAATTGTCACATCAAACGAAATTAAATTATCGTCCAATCCAGTGGATGTTATTTCGTTCCATGGAAATCAGGCCATTATTTTCCATCTTTTTGAGTAACCTGGAGACTACCTCCCTAGAAGAGTTGATTTCATTGGCAATCTGTTGATGGGTTAACATCAGGTTATTACCAAGCGAATTGGCTTGTTGGGTCAAGTACCATTCCAACCGCTGATCCATGTTCTTAAATGCAATTTGATCTACAACGATAAGCAATTCTTCAAATCTGCTCCTGTAAGTTTCAATCACAAAATGATACCAAGAAGTATATTCTTTCATCAGTACATCCATGAATTGGATGGGAATCATAATAACTTCTGTTTTTTCAACAGCAATGGCCATGATTGTACTTGATTGGTTTCTAGCCATACATAACATGCTAAGTGCACAAGCGTTTCCGGTTTCAAGAAAGTACATAAAAAATTCCTCACCATCTTCGCCTTCTCTATAAAGCTTGACTTTCCCATTTAATATCAGCATGGCATATTTAAAAAATTGCCCGGGTTTCATCAACACCTCACCTGATTCAAAAAAAGTTGATTCCGCGTTCTTATGAATATAATTTGCCAATGCGATGTCGAACATTGGAAATGTTTTCATCAATTCCTCCGCAGTAGAATTTGTCATATTAAATTGCTATTACTCTAAAGATAATATTATCTGCCCATGTAAACCATGAGAATTTGTACATCACTTGGATTGATGCCAGAGATGCGTGAAGCCTGGCCGAGGGTACGTGGTTTTATTCTTTTTAATTTTTCCTTTGCTTCTGCACTGATAGCTTGAACCCTGCCAAAGTCAAAGCTGTCGGGTATTTGAAGGCCTTCCATCTGCCCCATTTTTTCCACCATCTCTTTTTCCTTCTCAATGTAAACAGCATATTTCATTTGAATTTCTGCTTGTTCAATTTCCAATTCATTAAATGCACTGAACTGTTCTTGTAGTGCTGAAATATTTTTGATAATGTCTTTTGCGGCAATGCCAGGACGTAAAATTAATTGAGAAAGTTTTTGTTTTTGTGTAAGCGCTGCTGAATTTGATGATTCAAAAAATGTATTTATAGAAGTTGGTTCAATTGATATTTCATTGAATTTTTTAATGATGGCTTCAACATTTTCTTTTTTCTTTTTCACAGCAATATTTCGTTCTTCTGAAGCCAAGCCAAGTTTATATCCTATTTCTGTTAACCTGAAATCTGCATTGTCTTGTCTGAGCAATGTTCTGAATTCAGCCCTTGATGTAAACATCCTATAAGGCTCTTCCGTTCCTTTTGTAATGAGGTCGTCTATCAATACACCAATATATGCTTCACTTCTTTTAAGTACCAAGGGTTCTTTTTCGTGTGCTTTGTTATGGGCATTGATTCCGGCCATGAGTCCCTGACAGGCTGCTTCTTCATATCCCGTTGTGCCATTGATCTGACCGGCAAAAAATAATCCACTTATTTGCTTTGTCTCTAATGAATAATTAAGCTGATGAGGCGGAAAATAATCGTATTCTATGGCATAGCCAGGACGGAACATTCGGACGTTTTCAAAGCCTGGTATCTTCGTAAGTGCTTGATACTGAACACTTTCTGGTAATGAGGTTGAAAATCCATTCAGGTATATTTCAACCGTATTGAATCCTTCAGGTTCAACAAATAGTTGGTGGCGATCACGGTCGCTGAATCGATTTATTTTATCTTCTATACTTGGACAATAACGTGGCCCAGTCCCTTCAATTCTTCCAGTGAACATGGGGCTTCGGTCAAAACCTGTTTTCAAGGTATCATGAACCTCCTGACTAGTATAGGCAATCCAGCAACTTTTCTGCTGATCAGGACGAATTCTATCAATATCTAAGTAAGAAAATCCTGTTATGTCATCATCCCCTTTTTGCTCATCCATTTTTGAATAGTCGAGGCTCCTACCATCCAATCTAGGCGGGGTTCCAGTTTTCAGTCGATCGCTTTCCATACCCAATGAAACAAGCTGTTCGGTAATGCCCGTCGCGGCTTTTTCCGCCATTCTACCCCCACCAAAGGTTTTTTCACCAATATGAATGATGCCATTTAGAAAGGTTCCATTGGTAAGTACCACTGATTTGGCCCTAATTTCATTTCCCATCCCGGTAATAATGCCTACGCATCGATTCTCCTCTATAATCAATCCATTAACCATGTCCTGGTAAAAAGACAAATTGGTCGTTGCTTCAAGCATTTCCCTCCATTTTTGAGAGAACAACATGCGGTCGCTTTGTGCACGCGGGCTCCACATGGCAGGTCCTTTAGAACGATTAAGCATCCTAAACTGTATCATGGATTGGTCAGTCACAATTCCCGAATATCCACCTAATGAATCGATTTCCCTCACAATCTGACCCTTTGCAATGCCTCCCATGGCTGGATTGCAGCTCATTTGGGCAATGGTTTGCAGGTTCATTGTAACCAATAGGACCTGGCTTCCCATATTGGCTGCAGCAGCGGCAGCTTCACATCCGGCATGCCCGGCACCCACAACAATTACATCATATACTGGAAACATAGTACAAAGTTACTAACTAGAGGGAACAAGACAATCAATCCACCTCATTGTACAAGCCGAATTATAAAAAGGAATCGATATTGAGTATGTTCCACGTGAAACATTAGCCACATCCAAACTCCTGAACCAATACCACCCTTTGTTTACTTCGGTGCTGTTTGATTGAAAGACCCATTTCAAGGAAATTAGGACTAAGGAGATTTTTCCGATGTCCTTTGCTTTCATAGCCTATATCTAGTAAAAGCATGATCAATGAAAGCAAGGGATCGTTTTTACCGGTGTAAATATTCTCTGAAGCACATTTCTTATAATTTGAATAGCTAATTCGCCTTGAGAAATCACGTCCGTCCGTCCCAATATGACTAATCTGATCGGTGTTGCGGGCCAAATCAAGCGCATGTTCCTTGGCAACACCATTCAGTATTCCATTAATTGATAGTGCTGAAAGCCCTGAAACAGCGAGAAGTTTCTCTTGAAGACTAGTGGCTTCGGGACCATTTACTTCAGGGAAAAGCGCTAGAAAGGGACTAATACATTGTTTTGAAAATATGGCTGGGTGTTTTCGCAGGTAATTAGTAAGATATAAGAACTCGCTTTCCTCTTTATTTAGCTTGTAGGTAACAGCTTGCTTGTCGGTTTGCTCAAGCAGGTGCTTGTCTAGGGGTAGTGAATGGGAGAAGGGCTTATCTGATAATACAAATTGTGCCTGACCAATGCAGGCAAAGGAAATAAGCATGGTAATGAAAACTAAAGAGCAATGTTTCACGTGGAACATATTAAAAGTGTAGGCCTTTATTTGGAGATTGACTTTTTCTTAGCTCCAAAATAAAGCATTAGGAGCTTGTCTTCCATAGACCGCATTGTTAATTGGTCTTTCTTTAACTTGTCGCGGTAGCCTAATAAATGAAGCAAACCATGAAATACAACACGGTGTAATTCTTGGATAAATGGAGCTCCAAGCTTGCTGGCATTGTCTTTCACGCGCTCAACACTGATATAGATTTCTGCTTGAATGGGTTCTGATTTTTTCGAAGCGAGATCAAAAGTGATGATATCTGTATAAAAATCGTGGTTTAGAAACTGCTTATTTATTGATAATAAATAGGTGTCATCACAGAAGATGATATTGAGGGAATCAATTGGTCGATTGTATTGCTTTGAGGTCTTTAAAAGAAACTTCTTCAAAGAAATTTTGTTACGTAATTGAGACAGGGGACTGTGGTAAAAAAATTGAATTTGAGCCATATATAATTAATAAAATTACAAGAAATCCACTTAAGCAAAGTAGTTTTGCAATCCGAAACAAAAGAGATGCATAAAAAATTATCTGAACTAGAAGCAGGAGAAAAGGCGGTCATTGTATCTCTGGAAGACGAGGAACTAATTCTCAAATTAATGGAAATGGGATTTCTACCAGGAGAAGAAGTCTCTGTAGAGCAAATAGCTCCCTTAGGTGACCCAATATCGGTGATGATTTCAGGCTATCAAGTTAGTCTTCGGATCAATGAAGCTGATAGCGTAATCGTAGAAAATTAATTCATATCTATTTGATTTTCAATATATTATGAAGATTGGTTTATATTTTGGTACGTTTAATCCCATCCACAATGGGCATTTGATAATAGCAAGTTATATGCAACAATCTACCCCGCTTGATCAAGTGTGGATTGTAGTCTCCCCTCAAAATCCTTTTAAAGTTAATCATAGCTTACTAAATGAGTACCATAGGTTGGCATTGGTAAAATTGGCATTAGAGGGGGAAAATAATATTCGGGTTACAGACATTGAATTTCAACTTCCGAAGCCATCATACACAATCAACACACTAACGTATTTAGAAGAGAAATATCCCCAACATGAATTTGCAATTATTATGGGAAGCGATGGATTGCAAAATTTGGATAAGTGGAAAAACAGCGAATTGATAATGAATAAATTTCCAATCTATGTTTATGAAAGACCTTCCTTCCCAATTAGAAATGACTTACCAATAAAAGAACTCGTTCTTACAGATACACCGCTATTACAAATATCAGCATCCATGTTGCGTAAAATGATTCAGCAAGGAAGATCAATAAGATATTTTGTACCAGATATTGTTAATGAAGAAATAGAAGCTAATAGATATTACAAAATAATAGAAAAAGCAGATTGATAATAATTACGTGTTATTACAACTATTGAAAAAAGAAGCCTAAGACAATTACAAATAATGCGATTATTGGAGCAGGTATTTTAGTAAATTTCAGTAACATAAATGTTGAAATAATTACAGAAAAAAATAAAAACGCATCGAGCTTAGGAACACTAATAAGGGTGACGAAGGAATCTTTCAACAAATAAAGTACACCCGCAATCATAATTCCAACAACAGCAGCATTGATACCTTTCATGAATTGTTGTAGGACTGGATATCGATGTAAGTTTTCCCAGATAGGATAGAAAAAAAGAACCAAAAGGCAACTGGGTAAAAAGATTCCAATAGACGCAATAAAACAACCAATAAGTTGATAGGTCACACCCTTGGATGACATCACAAGACCACCAACAAATGATGCAATTGAAAATACGGGACCAGGTATTACTCTTACAATACCGGCACCGGTAAGAAATTCATCTCTAGATATTTTTATTACATTTTGATTCTGTTGCTTTATACGGTTAGATTCAGGCCGTACAACATACTGTTCATACATCATAGGAATCAATACATCTGCACCTCCAAAGACAATACTTCCAAAACGATACATGTTTTCAAATAAATTATAAGGTGTTCGTTCTTTCCATTCGTTTTTTCTAGCTGTTTCTGACAAGATTCCACTCATGATAAATAAAAATGCAAAGAGAATGAAATACTTGAAATTAATCTTACGTGGCTTCCAAGTAACTATTTCACTAGACTTTGATTCAAATAGTCCTGATACAATTATTGCAAAAACAAAAACAGAAGGAAAGATCCATGGTGAATTAAAAAAGAGATAAGTAGATATCATAGAAATTACCATGATAAGCTTTGCTGTATTGCTTTTAATAAAAATAAATGTTCGTGTAGCCGCGAATACCAAGAAACCTATGGCCATTGGTTGAATAAAATTAAGGTAGCGATGGTTGATACGAAATGCATTATTGGTAATCAGGAATGAAAAGGCTGACATAATGAAAACACCTGGAATCAACCAAATCAACAAAGTTAAAAATGCCAAGGGAACACCGCCTCTTTTATAACCAATTAAGGTAAGCGTTTGTGTGGATGTTGCTCCCGGCAAAATTTGACAAAAAGAATTTATATCGGCAAGCTCATCATGTGTTAGGTCTTTCCTTTTTTCAACAAAAATATTTATCATCATACCAAGATGGCCCTGCGGACCACCAAAGGCTGAAATGGCATGAAAAAAAACAGACTTCAGAAAAGGGATATGTCTAATCAAAATTAGTTATCATTTTTTTAAACCAATCTCTCTTAATCTTTCATCCAAGTATTGACCTGCGGTATAATCCTCGAATACTTTCGGATTGGTTGAAGTTACACAGGAAGATAAACAGGCTAAAGACATGTTACTTTTTGGATGAAGGAAAAAGGGAATTGAATATCTTGAGCTTGACCACTTTTCGCGTGGGGGATTAACAACACGGTGCGTAGTACTGCTTAATTTATTATTTGTAAGACGTTGTAGCATATCACCTACGTTAACAACTATTTGTCCCTCACCAGCCTTTACAGGAAGCCAATGATTTTCCTTACTAAGTATTTCCAACCCATCAGCAGAAGCTCCAACCAGCAAAGTAATTAGATTAATATCTTCATGCTGTTCAGCCCTAATTGAGGAAAGGGGTTCTTCAAGTATGGGAGGATAATGAATGGCGCGGAGTATACTATTACCAAGTTGAATCTGATTGTCAAAATATGATTCATCTAAGCCAAGATGCAAAGCTATGGCCTTTAATAAAAAGGAGCCGGAAAGTTCAAATGCACGGTATGCCTCGAGAAAAAGAAGATTGAAGTTCGGGACTTCATCAACAACAACATTGAAAATGTAATCTTCATCGGAATGTTGTCCTTGTTCCACTGTTTGACCATATTGAAAAAACTCTTTCAAATCTGCTGAATTACTTCCTTTAGCATGCTCTTTTCCAAAGGAAGTATAACCACGTTGCCCAGCTAAGCCAGGGATTTCATATTTACTTTTAGATTCAACAGGTAACTTAAAGAAGGTTTCGACAGAGTTATATAAGTTATTGATCAATACATCGGAAATTCCATGATTTTTAACTGATACAAACCCAACTTCCTCAAAGGCTGTACCCAGTTCTTTAACAAACTGAGTTTTTTGCTCATTGTCACCACTTATGAACTGTGATAAGTCAACTAATGGGATATTCATAATAAATTAAATTTGTAGTAAAAATAAGAAACATAATTTTGAATAATATATTCTTGTATGAAACTAAAAGCAGCGTTCGGGTTAGGATTTATAATAATTATGACTTTAGTTGGATGTTCTCCTAAAACTACAGCAATAACCTCCACTAACAATTTTGTAAGTGAATCAGGTGTTCCTGATTATAGTCAACTGAATTACTGGGCTTCCCATCCCGGTAAAAGGGACCCAGCAGATACGGTTCCAAAGCCCCTAATAGAAAATGAATTGGAAAAAGTCGCAGATGTGTTTTTTCTTCACCCGACAACACTCACAGATAGTGAAAAAATGAGTGAAACTAATGGAAGAATTGATGATGCTGAGCTTAATCAGAAAACCGATCTTTCACCGATATTATACCAAGCAAGTGCATTCAATGAACGATCTAAGATTTTTGCTCCACGATACAGGCAAGCACATATAGCTATGTATTATGAAAAAGATAGTGCTAGGAAATATGCCGCGTTCAATTTAGCTTATGAAGACATAAAAAATGCGTTTATATATTATCTTGAACACTATAATCAAGGAAGACCAATTATAATAGCTTCACATAGTCAAGGAACAACTCATTCAACAAGACTTTTGAAAGAGTTTTTCGACGGGAAACCACTTGCAAAACAATTGGTGTGCGCATACCTTATTGGAATGGGTGTTAAGAAAAACCAGTATGAAGATATTCCGGTTTGCAATGATAGCTTACAAACAGGGTGTTTTGTTAGTTGGAGAACATATAGAAACGATTTTAAAGATAATGTAATCAACAGGACTGATAACAGCATTGCTGTTGTCAATCCAATAACATGGACTACTACAAATGAGATTGTAGGAAGAGAAAAACAAAAAGGAGCTATACTTTATAATTTAGATAAAATATATCAACATACGCAAGGAGCACAAGCCGAAGGCAATGCGCTTTGGGTTTCGCACCCAAGATTCCCTGGATCTTTTTTATACAATAAGAAAAATTATCATGCAGGTGATATAAACCTCTTTTATTTAGACATTAGAAAAGATGTTTCAAGAAGAATAGATGCATACCTTAAATAAATAAAAATCATTATATAGAATGATAAGAGTCATGGCTTAAAAATTTTCCATATGCTAAGTTTGGAAAAAATAGTCATGAAATTAATACTTGTACCAACCGATTTTTCTCCTATCTCAGATAATGCTGTTAAATATGGTATGGATATGGCATTGGCAATGGGCGCTAAGTTGATGCTTGTAAATATATTTGAGATTCCAATTAGTTTTTCTGAAGTTCCCCTTGTTACAATATCCGTTGAACAACTGCAAAAATTGAGTGAAGAAAAGCTGGGAGAACTTAAGCATAATATTGATAAGATCTCAGGAGGTAAATTGCATGTATATGTGGAAAGCAGGCTTGGCAATGTTTCTAATGAGATAGAAAAAATTTGTAATACCCTCAATCCATATGCAGTTATTATGGGAACAAGGGGATTAAATGCAATGGGTCAGTTTTTTTTGGGAAGCAATTCGATGTCTGTAATAGAAAAAATTGAAGCCCCGGTTTTCATTATTCCTCCAGGAGTGAGATTCAAACCATTTAGAAAAGTAGGATTGGCAACAGACATGGAAAAAGTTAGTGAAAGAATACCCATTAAACCAATTAAGGATTTAGTAAGCTTCTTCAATGCTGATATGCATGTATTGAATGTTGACTATCATGAACATCATGTAACATCTTATACAACAGAAGAGAGCTTAAAGTTAGATAAAATGTTATCGGACCTACATCCTATTTATGATATGGTTGAAAATAAAGATGTTGAAGAAGGGTTGAACGACTTTGCAGAAAAAAATAATATTGACTTGCTCATAACTGTTCCGAGAAAGAGGCATTTTCTTGAAAAGATACTTGAAACAAGTACTACCAGAAAACTAATTTATCATACAACGATTCCGCTGATGTGTATTAAAATGAAGCATGAAGAATTAGTTTCTAAAACTCTGCACTCTTAGGTGTTCTTGGAAAAGCAATGACATCTCTAATGTTTGTCATACCTGTGACAAAGAGAACCATGCGCTCAAAACCAAGCCCGAAGCCTGCATGTGGAACAGTGCCATAGCGCCTTGTATCAAGATACCACCAAAGTTCTTCTTCTGAAATATGCATTTCGTGCATGCGTTGTGTTAGCCTATCAAGTCTTTCTTCTCGTTGAGAACCACCTACAATTTCACCAATACCGGGCGCAAGAATATCCATAGCTGCTACCGTTTTACCATCATCATTTTGGCGCATATAAAAAGCCTTGATGTCTTTGGGATAGTTTGTTACTATAACAGGTTTTTTGAAATGTTTTTCAACAAGATAACGTTCGTGTTCGCTTTGCATATCAATTCCCCATTTCACTTCATATTGAAACTTTTTCTTTTTATACGCTGGGGAATTAAAAAGAATATCAATGGCTTCGGTGTAGGTTATTCGTTCGAAATTATTTTCTGAAACAAATTTGAGCTTGTCGATTAGTCCCATCTCACTTCTCTTTTCGGTAGGAAGTTGTTTTTCTTCTTCAGCTAAACGTTGATCTAGGAATAGAAGGTCTTCCATATTATGCTCCATGGCATAATTAATGATGTATTTAATAAATGATTCAGCAAGGTTCATATTGTCTTCCAAATCACAAAAAGCCATTTCTGGTTCAATCATCCAAAATTCAGCAAGGTGCCTTGCAGTGTTTGAGTTTTCCGCCCTAAAGGTGGGACCAAATGTATAAATCTCACCAAACGCAGTGGCGCCTAATTCGCCTTCAAGTTGTCCGCTAACAGTTAAATTCGTTGCTTTCCCAAAGAAATCTTCTTTGAAATCAATTTTACCATCTTCATCTCTTGGTGGGTTTTCAAGTGGGAGTGTACTGACCCTAAACATTTCTCCTGCACCTTCTGCATCGCTAGCAGTTATAATTGGTGTATGTAAATAAACAAATCCCCTTTCGTTATAGAATTTGTGTACTGCAAAGGCTAGGGAATGTCTGATGCGGAAAATAGCTCCGAACGTATTGGTTCTGAACCTCAAATGAGCAATTTCACGCAGGAATTCTAAGCTATGCTTCTTGGGTTGAAGGGGGTATTTTTCAGCATCTGAATCGCCTAAAATTTCTATTTCTGTGGCAACCAATTCAAGCGCCTGACCCTTACCCAAAGAAGGAACCAAATCACCATAAACCCTTAAAGATGCGCTAGTTGTGATTCTTTTGATAAGTTCATCAGGGAAGTTTCCGAGTGTTGCAACGACCTGTATATTGGTATTGGTAGAACCGTCATTTAGAGCGATAAATTGGTTATTTCGGAAGGAACGCACCCATCCCATCACGGTGATGCCCGTTTGACTTTCCTGTTTACTAATAATCTCCCTTATTTTGGTTCGTTTATTGAACATATTCATTGATTTGAATAAGCAAAGATAATTGAAGGGGCTCTAAATCCCTATATTATGGCATATTATAGGACTTCTTAAGGTCAAATATTTTTTTGTGTATTAAAAAAAATGTTACTTTGCGTCAGATACGGACAACCTTTCAATAGTCCTATCCCTTCTCTAAAACTCCACAATTCTTTTTTATCAAGGCTTTCTGAAAGCCAACTATCCAAAAGATAATTTATGTACGATATTCTTCAGTTGAACGACATGCTTGTTCCAGAACTTATTGAAATTGCAGACAAGCTAAAACTTACAGGAACAAAAAAACTAGACAAACAAGCGTTGATTTACAAAATCCTTGATAAGCAAGCATTGCTGAACAGTAAGGTAAAAGATGCAGCCAAAGACGAGAAAGGTGCTAAGAAAAAAAGAATTGTCAAAACAACCACTGCCAATAGTACTGAAGAAGCCATTGTGGAAAATGAAACCGTAACTGAAGAATTTGTAGAAACAGCGGAACCCATTGTAAAAAAGATAGAAAAAAAGATTACGAAAAAAAGCAAAGAGGAGATCGAAGAAAATTCAACTCCCGAGAACAATCAAGATAATGGTGAGGAAATTCAACAACCAGAAAATGGAGGGAGTCAGGAAGAAAACAACGTAAAACAGTTCTTTATTAAAAAAGAACCCGCATTTAATGTTGAATTTGATGGAGTCATTCCTGGTGAAGGTGTATTAGAAATGATGCCAGATGGATATGGATTTTTAAGGAGCAGTGATTATAATTATTTATCATCTCCAGATGATGTATATGTTTCTCCTTCTCAGATAAAACTATTTGGAGTAAAAACGGGAGATACAATTGTAGGTACGGTTCGTCCACCAAAAGAAGGAGAAAAATATTTTGCATTACTTAAAGTAGAAACAGTAAATGGTAAGCTTCCTGAAGAGGTTCGTGATAGGGTTCCTTTCGATTATTTGACACCATTGTTCCCTTTTGAAAAATTCAATTTGTTTACAAAAACAGATAGCTATTCAACAAGGATGATGGATTTGTTTACACCTCTTGGTAAGGGTCAACGTGGATTGATTGTAGCACAGCCAAAAGTTGGTAAAACAATGTTATTGAAAGAGGTGGCAAATGCAATTGCTACGAACCATCCTGAGTGTTATTTGATGGTTGTATTAATTGACGAACGCCCTGAAGAAGTTACAGACATGGAAAGAAGTGTAAAAGCAGAAGTACTTGCTTCTACTTTTGATGAGCCAGCTGATAAACACGTGAAAGTATCTGCCATGGCATTGCAAAAGGCCAAAAGATTGGTTGAGTGTGGTCATGATGTAGTTATTCTTCTAGATTCTATCACTCGTTTGGCAAGGGCTCATAATACAGTAGCGCCTTCCTCTGGTAAGGTATTATCTGGTGGTGTTGAAGCGAATGCCATGCAAAAACCAAAACAGTTTTTTGGTGCTGCAAGAAAAGTTGAAAATGGTGGTTCATTAACAATACTAGCTACAGCCCTGATAGAAACAGGAAGCAAGATGGACGAAGTAATATTTGAAGAATTTAAGGGTACTGGTAACATGGAGCTGGTATTAGATAGAAGATTGGCAAATAGAAGGATGTTCCCAGCTATTGATCTTACGGCTTCATCAACAAGAAGAGAAGATTTGCTTCTTGATAAAGACATCTTGCAAAAAATGTGGATTTTGAGAAACCATTTGGCAGATATGAATAGCGAAGAAGCAATGAATCTGTTGCTCAAGCAAATGAAAGGGACAAGAGACAACTACGAATTCCTCACTACAATGAACAAATGATCCGGTTGATAAGATGGGTATTGAAAAAACAACCGTAGAAAGATTTGTTGCACTTTCCCAACAACATCCAGTTATTGACGTAAGAAGTGAGGGTGAATATGATCATGCACATATACCCGGCGCTTACAATCTTTCTTTATTTAATGATGAAGAACGAAAGGTTGTAGGAACAATCTATAAACAACAATCAAGAGAAGCTGCAATCAAAAAAGGATTGGATTATTTTGGCCCCAAAATGAGCCGAATGATTTCTTTTATAGAAGAAATAAAAGAAAAAAATCAATCAACAGATAAAACTGTATTGGTGCATTGTTGGAGGGGGGGCATGCGAAGTGGTGGTGTGGCATGGCTTCTCGATCTTTATGGCTTTAAAGTTTATACCCTTGTTGGTGGATATAAATCTTTTAGGAACTGGGCATTAAATTCATTCAAAAGGGAGTGGAATTTTAATATACTAGGTGGTTATACCGGATCAGGAAAAACAATTATTCTTGAAGCATTGAAAGAAAAAGGTGAAGCAGTAATAGATTTAGAAGGGCTTGCAGGTCACAAGGGTTCTGCCTTTGGTAGAATTGGTCTACCTGTACAAGACAGCGTAGAGATGTTCGAAAATAAATTGGCACTTGAATTGTATAAAACTAGCGAGGCAATTCCCACAAAAAACATTTGGCTTGAGGATGAAAGTCAGCGTATAGGTTCAGTTAGTATTCCACATGATTTATGGAATACTATAAGAGAAAAGAAGGTTTTCTTTATTGATGTCCCATTTGAGAATCGACTAGAATATCTTGTTGAAACCTATGGAATACTCGATAAAGTTGAGCTGTGTGAAGCGATACAAAGAATAGAAAAGAAACTCGGAGGGCTTGAAACAAAAACAGCAATTGCATTTCTTCAAGAAAATAATATAAAAGAATGTTTTTCGATTCTATTAAAATATTATGATAAGCTCTATAGAAAATCATTGGAAAAGAGAGAAAATTTAAAGGAGCTTCTAAAAGAGATAAAATCAATTACAACAGACAAGAATATCAATGCAGCGTTGATATTAAAACAAAATTATGACTGATAATATAAAATTGACGCAGTATTCGCATGGTGCAGGATGTGGTTGTAAAATTTCTCCAAAAATATTGGATGAAATATTGGAGTCGAGTTTTAGTATGCCAGATAATAACAAGCTGATTGTAGGAAATCACAGTAAAGATGATGCTGCAGTGTATGATATTGGAAATGGAAAAGCATTAATTTCTACAACAGACTTTTTCATGCCGATAGTTGATGATCCATATAATTTTGGAAGAATTGCTTCAGCAAATGCAATAAGCGATGTATATGCAATGGGTGGTGATCCAATATTAGCAATAGCAATATTGGGTTGGCCAATAAATATAATACCCCCTTCAGTAGCGAAGAGGGTTATAGAAGGAAGCAGAAGCATTTGTGTAGAAGCTGGGATCCCCTTAGCAGGAGGACATAGCATTGATTCACCAGAACCTATTTTTGGATTAGCAGTAAATGGCCTAGTTGATATTTCCAACCTGAAACAAAATAATACAGCAAGAGAAGGTGATCTACTTTTTTTAACAAAAAGAATTGGTGTTGGGATTTTAACCACAGCAGAAAAAAAGAATTTATTGAAAGAAGAGCATGCCGCTTTAGCAGCAGACCAAATGATGGTATTGAATAAAGCGGGAGCAGTATTTGGTAAGATGGATGCTGTTCATTCAATGACAGACGTTACAGGATTTGGACTACTCGGACATTTAATAGAAATGGCAGATGGAAGTGGCTTATCAGCAGAAATTGATTTTAATGCTGTGCCCTTGATAACAGATCTACTAGTTGATTATGTTGCCAATGGCTGTGTTCCCGGTGGAACAAATAGGAATTGGGATAGTTATGGTCAAAAGGTAAACATTAAAAATTCGGAGAAGCTTGAGCTACAAAAGAACATATTATCTGACCCCCAGACAAGCGGTGGTCTTCTTGTGGCGGTTGACAAAAGTGCTGTTAAAGTATTTCAAGAATTAATGAAAGAAGTAGGTCTTGGAGAATACTGTAACCCAATAGGCAGGATAACAAAAAAAGATATCGCCGTTGTAACGGTTGTTTAAATTATACAACAAAGTCTATAGCAGCTGCAAGCTGACGGTCTTTTTCGGTAACAATATTACCTGCATCATGGGTTGAAAGCCAAATTTCAACAGTATTCCACGTGTTTTTCCAAGTTGGGTGATGATCGGCTTTCTCTGCAAGAATTGCTACTCTTGTCATGAAAGAAAAAGCATTTACAAAATCGCTGAATTGAAATTTCTTATATAAAGAATTGTTTTCTTCTTTCCACATATATTATAATTGAAGGTTATCTCGAGATTTTATTTTTTCGTGTGCCACTTCGGTAACAAGTTGAATACCCTGAATGGTTCTTAGGTTTTGTTGTAGATCTTTAAAAACTTCGTCATTATTGAAAAAAACTCCTTTTAAAAGCCATATAAAATCAAGGTGCTGTAGTTCAGGAAGAAGTGCCTCACCATCATTTTTATTTGTATATAAGAAATGTTCGGTGGCAATTGCGGGTTCTAGAAATTCATAAACCGTGAAAGAATAGGTTCGTTTATTTTTTTCAAGAGGAATTTGGAGATCTTGTGAGGTTCGAAAATCTACCTGCAGTTGTTTTTCAATTTGGAAACAAAGTTGATAGTTTTTTAACGTTGTTGCAATACCCAGAATTCGGGTATGATCAAAGAAATTATCTGAAATTTGGTCGTCGTCGAGTTTTAATTTCATTAGAAAACAATTTCAATTATCAATTCTTTATTTTCTCTAGATATTACAACCTTAGTTTGATCACCCTTTTTAAATTTTGAAAGCGCTTGCATATATCCTTCAACAGATGTGGTTTTATAGTCGCCCAGTTGTTTTACAATGTCGCCAGCAAGAACACCTGCTTTTTTAGCGGGCCTGTTATCAGATACACCATCAACCCTTACGCCCGATCCAGAAAAGGTGTAATCGGGCATGATACCCATTGAGACACTAAATCGAGCAGAAGTAGATGTTTGTTGCTCTCGTGTTTTTGTGAAAACCAATTTTTCTGATGTTTCATCGTTGATAATTAAATCTTGTATAAACTTGATAATCATAAGTTCACCCTTATAGTTTAATTTGTCTGCATCATCGGAGGGCTTATGGTAATCAGTATGAAGACCCGTAAAGAAAAATAATACCGGAATATCTTTTCTATAAAATGAAGTGTGATCGCTTGGGCCAGTGCCACTTGAATCATATCTAAATTTTAAATTGTTGTTTTTTACGGCAGCTATTCTTTCGCCCCATTGTGGGGATGTACCAACACCTCCGAGGGTAATTACCCTTGAACTATCGTTAAGCCTTCCAACCATGTCCATATTAATCATATAGTTTACTTTGGAGAGGTCTACCGTGGGGTGTTCTACAAAATATTTTGATCCATTTAAACCAAGCTCTTCGGCAGAGAATGCAATGAATAGAAAATTATATTGTTTTGATTTTATTTTTTTTAAAAGGAATGCAAGCTCAAGAAGGGCAGATGTTCCACTTGCGTTGTCATCAGCTCCATTGTGAATCATATTTTGAGTTCCTCGCAACATTGAATTTCCGTCTTCACCATAGCCAAGGTGATCGAAGTGGGCACCCAACACAATTGTAAGAGGTGCGTTATTATCTATATACCCTACAACATTGTTTGAAGAGCGAAACGCATCTCCGATCTCAACAGCATACTCTATATCATAACTTGCTTCGGAATCTTTAAAATATTTTAGATAGGCATCTTTGGTAATATATATTACGGGTATAGGAGATATTTCTGATTTATCTTTCCTTTCAAAATAAATATTGTCGACTGTTTGACTACTGTTAAATAAAATGAGTGCAGATGATTTGTGTTCAATTGCTTTTTTTATTTTTTCAGCAATTAGGTTATTAATATCAAAATGGGGGCTTGATGCACCGTCGGTTAAGTCTTGTGCTAGGTCAACCATCCAGGGTTGGTCTTTTTCCATTAAAGAGGGAGAGGTCAGCGCCTTTTGTAAATTGGTATTTGCGCTAAAGGGTAGTGGAAAAAAGTCTTTAGTTGGATCGAGAAGAACTTGATTAATTTTAAAAACCGTATTTGGTAGAATTTTTTTTCCGTCATTTATTGTGAAAGGCTGGAGGAAAGAGTCGTTTATTCCCTTTGGAACAAGACCCACCTCTTTGAATTTACTCGTTATATATTCCGAAGCAAGCTTTTCACCCTGGGTTCCTGCCCTGCGTCCTTCAAGCCCATCAGAGGACAGGTATTCTACGTGGGTCTTCAGATATGTTATCAACCGGCTGTCTGACTTGCTTATTTTTTGTGCCTGAACTATATTGAAACATAATAATGAGAAGAGTAAGAACCTAATCATAGGTGGTTGTTTTTACAAATTTACAATAGTTGTTTGATGAAGTAACACGATGATTTACGATAATGTCTTTTTACTGTATTCGTAAATAGTAGTAGATTAAATGGGCTTAATTTTGCACGATAAGCCATTGTGAATAAAGTACCCCAAATAGCATTGTTAGGAAATCCCAATAGCGGGAAAAGCTCTTTGTTCAACCTATTAACCGGGTTGAGACAAAAGGTGGGGAATTTTCCAGGGGTAACGGTAGAAAAAAAGCTTGGTAAAATAATATTAACAAATAATGTTGATGCAGCGGTTATAGATTTTCCAGGTACATATAGTTTATATCCTAGAAGAACTGATGAGTGGGTTTCATATAAAGAATTAATGTCTCCTGCCGACTCTGAAGGGATAGATCTTGCTGTGGTGGTGGTTGATGCAAGTAACCTAAGAAGAAACTTATTATATGTATCTCAGGTTATTGATTTAAAAATTCCCGTTGTTGTTGCCTTAACAATGACGGACCTTGCAAAAAAACGAGGTATTAGGGTTGATGCTGATTGTCTGGCTAGAGAAATGCAAGTACCTGTTGTGGTTATTAATGCTAGAACAGGAAAAGGGCTAGAAAAACTTGTTTCAGTTATATCCCAAGTTAATATGGGGGAATTTATCACGCAGGATTTTTTTGAAATTTCTTTATTGGGTGATGATGCAATAAAAGAAACCAGGGCACTGCTACCAGCAATTAGTAATTATTCTGCTATTCACCATCTTATAAACCATGAATCATTTAACCTGGAAAGTGGTTTACAAGAAGAGATAGAACAAATTGAAAAAAAACACGGATTTAATCATACGCGTGTTCAAGCGGAAGACATACAGTTAAGATATAAGAAAATCAGGAGTATTATGCAGCGCGCCGTGGAAGAAGATAGTCCAGAAAAAAAGAAGCTTTATTCTGAAAAAATAGATCATTATTTACTGCATAAGCGGTGGGGATATTTGATAATGGGGGTTGTTCTATTTCTGTTGTTTCAAAGTATTTTTTGGATTGCAGAGTACCCTATGACGGCAATAGAATCAGGAATGAGTTATGTTGGAAGATTTGTTGCTAGCCAGATGGAAAAAAATTGGTTTAGTGATTTGATAGTAAATGGTGTATTAGCAGGCCTAGGTGGTATTTTAGTTTTTGTTCCGCAGATCATGATATTGTTTGGTCTTATTACACTACTAGAAGATACTGGATACATGGCAAGGATTAGTTTTTTGTCTGATAGGATTATGCGGCGTGTAGGATTAAATGGAAAAAGTGTAATGTCAATGATTGGTGGTTTTGCTTGTGCGGTACCAGCTATCATGAGTGCTAGAAATATTGAAAATAAAAAGGAGAGGTTGTTAACCATTTTAGTAACTCCGTTTATGAGTTGTAGTGCTCGCTTACCGGTATTTACTATATTAACATCATTGATTATACCAGACAAAAATTTCTTGGGTTTTTTAAGTCTTAAAGGAATAGTGTTAATGGGATTGTATGTTTTTGGGATTGTGATAGCTTTACTTGTTTCATATTTATTGAACTTGCTTATTAAAATAAAAGAAAAGAGTTTCTTTATTTTAGAATTACCGGTATATAGACAGCCAAGGTGGAATAACATACTTATTACAATGGTTGAAAAGGCTAAGGTTTTTGTATTTGATGCAGGAAAAGTAATTATGGTGATCTCATTATTATTATGGGGTTTAAGCTCGTTTGGTCCTGGTGAGAAAAGAAACGAAATAGAAAAAGAGTTTATACAAAAGATTAATATAGATCCAGGTAATGAACATAAATATGAAATTGAAAAATCTGCAGCGCTCCTAGAGTATTCTTATGCCGGTCATATAGGTCATTTTATTGAACCAGTAATAAGACCCTTGGGATATGATTGGAAAATTGGTATAGCACTGGTTACATCATTTGCAGCAAGAGAAGTTTTTGTTGGCACAATGGCAACTTTGTATAGTGTTGGTGAAGGTATAGATGAAAGCGGAGAGACACTAAGGAGTAAGATGCAGCAAGCAAAAAATATTAATGGTGAACCTATATATACTCTAGCAAGTGGTTTCTCTTTGCTTGTGTTTTATTTATTAGCAATGCAATGTATGAGCACACTTGTCGTGGTTAAAAGAGAAACAGGAGGATGGAAATGGCCAATGATTCAATTATTTTTTATGACAGGGTTGGCTTATGTACTTAGTTTAATTGTTTTCCAAGTATTAAAATAATCACAGAATATTTAGTTTTATTAATTCAAGATTAAGTGATTCTGGTGAAGTAAAATGAATTGATGTAATTCCAACTTCTTGAGCAGCTTTTATATTTCTTAAATTATCATCAATAAAAATTGTTTCTTCTGGTAATAAACTAAATCGATTTAAAATAATATCGTAAATTTCTTTATGTGGTTTTCTGGTTTTTTCTTCACCCGATACTACCCTACCGTCGAACCAATGTAAAAAATTATATAATTGCAACGCACGTGGAAATGTTTCAGCACTCCAGTTTGTTAATGCGTAAGTTTTAAATTCTTTATTTTCTTTAATTCTTTTAAAAATATCTACTGTTCCATTAATTGGTCCATTTAGCATTTCTTCCCATCTATCATAGTAAAGAATTATATTTTCTTTGTGTTCGGGATAAATTAATATTAACTCATCAACTGCTTCTTTTATTGTTCTACCCGCATCTTGTTTTTCATTCCAATCAAGCGTACAAATATTATCGATGAACCAGTTTCGTTCTGTATCATCCGGAATTATTTTCTTGTACATGTAATGTGGATTCCAGTCTATTAAAACTCCGCCGAGATCAAAAATTATATTTTTTATAGAATTCATTAAAAATTAAATTGATTGGATAAAATTAAACTTGTTTTTAAATTTTAGAATGGAAAAGTATATCAAATTTTTTGAATTTTGAATGTTGATAATCCACGTAGTATTTTATAATAATTACTTATTTATATAAAGACTTATTACTATTACAGCTGTGGATATGTTGATAATGATATTTATAATTATTTGTCCTGATATTAATCACATTTAATAATGATTATTAACAGTTGGTTTTTTCTATAACTGCAATATTATTCAGCTTTTATACATCCTTATCAACACCTGTTGAAAAAACAACCACAAATCATATACACACTAAACCGAAAAAATATTGTGTTAATTAAGGGCCGATAAAATGTGTACAAAAGTCAACAAAAAATAAAAACTTCATAAATGGATGATTTTATTCTTCCTCTTTCAACAATAAAAAAGGATAAATCATCATTAATCCACAAAAAAATAGCTTTTTTAACAACTGGGTGTTAAAAACTAAAAAACACCACCCGAAACCTCCAACCCCCACTAATAATTAGCCCAAAAACATTATCCATTCTTGTTTTCCACAGTTTGTTAATAATCAATTTTACCCTATTTTTGCCCCCTATTTATAAATTATTACTATGTCAATCATTCAACAAATAAGAGATAGGTCAGCCGTGTTGCTAACAGGTTTAATATCAATCAGTTTGATAGGGTTTCTTGTACAAGATGCATTCATTGGTAAAGGAGGCAACATGTTTGATTCACAAGCAACATCTGTTGGATCAATCGATGGTAAAGATATCGAATTGGTCGAGTTCAGTCAGCGTGTTAACCAGATTGAACAAAATTATCGTACTCAAGGAATGCAGGGTAATGAAATGATGACGCAGAATATCATTGAAACAATTTGGAATTCAGATATACAAGAAATATTGCTTACAAACCAAGCTAACAAACTCGGTTTTAAGGTCACTTCAAAAGAAATTGGAGCCCTCCTTTTTTCTGAAGACGCACCACAAGAATTCAAACAGCAGTTTACCGATAAAAATACTGGTCAATTTGATTTGGCGGCTGCTAAGGCGTGGATGAATGGCGTTAAGCAAAGTAATAAAGCTGATGAAGTTCAAATGGTGGTTGATCAGCTGATTAAACCAACAGAGATTAGGCTGCTAACAGAAAAGTACATTTCATTTTTCTCTCAAGGATCATATGTTCCAAGTTGGATGCTAGAAAAAGCAGCAGCAGATAATGTAAGCTTCTCTTCTTTTTCTTACGTGGGTGTTCCATATTCAATTATATCAGACTCCTCAATAAAGGTTACAGATCAAGAAATTGAAGAATATGTAAATAAACACAAAGATGATTTCAAGCAGGAGCATGTAAAAGGAATTTCCTTTGTTACATTCAGTGCCACACCATCAACAGCAGATACACTTAAAGTACTGAACCAGTTAAACGCCTTAAAATCTGATTTCATATCAACCGATGATCCAGCTGCATTTGTAACAAGGAACAATACCTCAATTCCATACTTTGATGGGTTTGCCATGAAGTCAAAACTTCAGATGGGAGCAAAAGACAGTATTATTAACATGCAGGTGGGTGCGGTTATTGGTCCTTATGAAGATGCCGGAAGCCTTGTGCTGGCAAAAAAAATAATCACAAAGAACAGACCAGATTCTGTGCATGTAAGACATATACTTGTTGGTACCGTGAATCCTCAGAATGGCACCCAGATAAGAACCGATAGCGTTGCGAAGAAGAAAATAGATAGTATTTATTATGTTATTAAATCTGGTGGTGATTTTGGATCACTTGCAAAGAGCCAGAGTGATGATGGTGGTAGTAAAGACAAGGGAGGTGAATATGATTTCACATCATTGGACGTCAACCTTGATAAGGATTTTGCCAACTTTATTTTCGATAAACCAAAAGGAACAATGGAGGTTGTAAAAACATCATTTGGTTATCATGTAATTGAGGTGCTAGGACAAAAAAGTTTTGAGCCCGCATATAAAGTTGCTTATTTATCAAAGCGAATAGTTGCAAGTGAAGAAACAGACGCGTCGGCTTCTGGCGCAGCCATTCAGTTTGTAGGAACAAGTAAAGATTTTAAGTCTTTTAATGAAACCGCAGCAAAAGGCAACCTAAACAAAGAAAGTGCAGAAAATATAAAAGAAATGGATTTTGGGGCTGGATCATTAAGCTCCAGGGCTATTGTAAAATGGACATTTGAAAATAGTGTTGGAACTGTATCAGATCCATTTGATTTGAAAGACCGCTATGTTGTTGCTATCATTACAAACGAAATTAAAGAAGGAGTTCAACCCGCTTCGGTTGCTCGGGTGTTGGTGGAACCAATTTTGAAAAACAAAAAGAAAGCAGAATATATTGCCAAGAAGGCCGGCAAAGAAAAAGACCTTTCTAAATTGGCCGCAATGTTTGGTGGAACTTCAGGAACCGCCGACAGTGTAAAATTTAATCAGCCTTTTGTACAAAACCTTGGAACAGAAAGTCGTGTCATTGGAGCAGCGTTTAATAAAAAGAACTTGTCTAATACTTCAGATGTCATTGATGGCCAAAATGGTGTTTTTTACATCAGTGTAAACCAGACAGGAACTATTCCAAGCGCCTCAGTTGATCTTCAGGGTCAAAAAAGCGCCATGGAAGCACAGATAAAACAATTTGCCTCTTATAGTACACTAGAGTCGCTGAAAAAATCAGCTAAAATAGTTGATAATCGCAGGGCTGCAGGCTACTAATCAAAGACTGCTCATGAGAAAACAAACACTCAGCCACCTCAAAAGGGTGGCTGATGTATTTATTAAAAACACCACCCCATGGACGAATTAAGAAATAAAGTAGCCGAAAGCGGTTTAATTACACTCGACCTCGAAGATTTTATACCAAAGAAGGGGTTTGTTTTATTTGATCTCAAAAACTTCCTTTACATGGAGTTGATTTTAAAGGAAAAAGAGTTTAGGGTGATGCTAGATGAACACCAATGGGATCAATATCAAAATAAATGGGTTGCTATCATTTGTTCGGCAGATGCAATTATTCCAATGTGGGCGTATATGTTGGTTGTGTCTAAATTAATCACCGTTACTACAGATATTTATGTGGGAGACGAACCGTCTGCTCAAAAAAATGCTATCATTGAAAATATAATTAAATTCAACGCAGAAGACTACAGAGATAAACGAGTTGTTGTTAAGGGATGTGGCGATAAAGAAATTGCAGAGTATGCCTATGTTGAAATTTCAAAAAAATTAATTCCCGTTGTAAAATCACTCATGTATGGTGAGCCATGTAGCACAGTACCTGTATTCAAAAATAAAAAACAACAGGAAGGTTGATTTTAAATATTTCTCATCTCTCTTTATAGAGTCTTCTAGCAAGCTCAAGATCTTCTGGAGTATCAATACCAATGCTTGCGCTATCTGTTTCAATCATCTTTATCGAAATACCATTTTCAAGGTATCGTAGTTGCTCTAGCATTTCTGTATTTTCTATTTTACCAATATTCCATTTAGTGAATTTCAGTAAGGCGTCTTTTCTAAATGCATAAACACCTATATGCTTATATATTGGCATATCAGATGATGTGTTTCTGAAAAATGGAATAATGGAGCGACTGAAATATAAGGCGTCGTTTTTATTATTGCAAACAACCTTCACAACATTTGGATTTTTTATTTCTTCTTCATCCGAAATTCTTTTCATTAGCGACGCTACTAATACTGCGTTGTCTTTAAATGCAGCAACCAATGATTCTAGTGGTTCTTTTTCAACGAATGGCTCATCTCCTTGAATATTTACAACAACATCAACATCCATGTTCGCAGCTACTTCGGCAATGCGGTCGCTTCCACTGTTGTGATTACCAACACTCCTTTTTACCAATCCGCCATGAAGTGAAATTTCATTATAAATAATTTCACTATCTGTAACAACGACTACTTCATCAAAAAGACCGGTCTGCAATGCATTTTCATATACCATTCTTATGATTGATTTTCCACCAATCGTATTCATCAACTTTCCGGGGAATCTACTTGCTGCATAGCGAGCAGGAATAAATGCAATTATTTTCAAGGGTTATTTCAATTTTTCAAAAGGTCGTTTCATTAAAGCAATAAAATCTTCGTCTTTTTCATTCGGATAATATCTATCTAGTCCGTATTGAATTTTTTTAGGATTCAATTTCATAAACGTGCCCAATAGTCTATCCCAAATCGAAAAAACAGCGCCATAGTTGCTATCTGTATAGGGTTGCTTCCAGTGGTGGTGAACCTTGTGCATATTTGGGGAAACAAGCACCCAACTTATTGCTTTGTCTAACCAAACCGGAAGACTCACATTTGCATGTGTAAAACCGGTAATAAAAACCAATAACGTTTGATATAATAATACAGCATACATAGGAGAACCCGCTGCAAAGATACCAATGTAGAAAAAAATGCCACGCCATACAGATTCAAGCGGGTGATGCCTTAAGCCTGTTGTAACATCAACATTGTTGTCGGCATGATGAATGATATGGAATCTCCAAAAAAGCGGCACGTGGTGTTCTACGAAATGGCAAAGCCATCCTGCAAAAAAATCAAGAACCAGGCAGGTAATTAGAATAACTGCCAGCGGTGATATTGATCCAATATGTACCAATCCGAAATTGTTTTTTTCTGTCCAATCGGCAATAAAAATAATTCCACCCGCAAGCAAAGTGTGAATGATAAAATGAATTGCAGTAAATGAAATATTTATCGAAGCGTGTTTACCCTTTGATTTTTTATAATTCATATTAATTAAAGGAACAGCATTTTCTATCAACCAAAGCAATACCATTCCTGCTATAAAAAAGCCCGCTCTTTCGAGGGGCCTTTTTTCAAGATCGCTAAAATAGGAAATCAATTTTTCCATAAAATATTTTTTAGTTTGACATCAAGGGCATTGCGAGCATCAGCAATTCTTCATTTTCTTCTTGTTCTACCGGCTTAATTAAACCAGCTTTAGTGGGTGTAGAAAGCTCCAACCTTACCTCTTCACTTGTTGTTGTAGAAAGCATTTCTATTATGAACCTGGCATTGAAAGAAATTGTAATATCCTCACCATCATATTGGCAAGCCATTCTTTCATTTCCTTCTTGACTGAAATCAATGTCTTGTGCTGTTAGTTGCAATTCGTTTCCAGAGATCGTTAATGTAACAAGGTTTGTGCTCTTATTGCTGAAGATGCTGATTCTTCTCAATGCTGCTTGAAAATCTTGTCTATTGATTGTCATCTGGTAAGGATTCTCTGCAGGAATCACAACTTTATAATCGGGAAAGCGCGCATCAAGGAGGCGACAGGTGAGCTGAACGGTATCGTGACTAACGAACATGTGGTTGTTATTATAAGATACTGTTATCTCATCATCATTATCGGGCAGTGCCGTCTTAAGTAAGTTCAATGGTTTTTTGGGAACAATAAAAGAGTCGTTTTTAGGACAAGCAACCCCTTTCATTTTATACCGCACCAACCTGTGTGCATCAGTAGCAACAGTAGTGAGGCCCTTTTTTTCAAGCTCAAAAAACACACCAGTCATCGCAGGGCGAAGGTCGTCGTTGCTTACGGCCAATATTGTTTTATTTATTGCAGTTAAAAGCTGGTGGCTAGATATTTTGAAAGCAGAGGAGTCATCTGCTGGCGGTTCTTTAGGGAAGTTGTCGGGGTTTTCACCCATAACTTTATATTTTCCGTTGTCGCTCGTTATTTCTACTCCAAAATTTTTATCAATATCGAATGTTAGCGGCTGATTTGGAAGGTTCTTAAGCGAATCCATTAATATTTTAGCTGGAATACATACCCTGCCGCTGTCTTTTGCTTCTATGTCCAGGTGAATCTTCATTACCGTTTCTAGATCGGTTGCAATAACAGTAAGCTTGTTTTTTTCAATTTGAAATAGAAAGTCTTCCAAAATCGGTAGCACATTGTTTGATCCGATTACACCATTGATTTGTTGAAGCTGTTTCAATAAGGCGGAAGAGGAAACAATGAATTTCATAATTGTTGCTATTTGTATGTAAGCAAATATAAACTCAAGTAGCCGATTATTGGTCTTCAATTTTTGACATTTTGGGATAAATAGCGCATAAATATGTTGAAAACCAAGATGGGAGCCTAGGTTATCAGTAATTTGCCTTCGATGGATGAAATGAATAAAAAATATCGTTCTTTAACTGTAGAACAGGCCTATGTAAAGATTAGGCACTATTGTGATTTTCAGGAAAGAACCCACCAAGAGGTCAAAATGAAGCTACGGGGTTATGGTATAGCCTGGTCCGATATCGATATCCTTGCTTCTAAGTTGATTGAAGAGGGGTTTTTAAATGAAGAACGATTTGCTGCTGCCTTTGTTGGAGGAAGGTTTAGGATAAAAAAATGGGGAAGAAAAAAAATAGAACTTGAACTTAAGAAAAAACAGGTTTCTGATACCAATATAAAAAAAGCGCTGAGAGAAGAAATCAATCAGGATGATTACGAAAAAACAATTCTCTACATTATTGAAAAAAAATGGAATTCAATCAAGCCATCAACAGCAAGCGAATATGATAAGCAGGCAAAAACAAGGGCTTATCTTTTTCAACGTGGGTTTGAAACAACACCCGTAAGCATTGTAATGAAAAGATTTCTTGAGAATCTATAATGCTGGCTTATAATAAAGGAAACTATTTTATGATTTCTAAATTGTATTTTTAAATATGCAATCTCTTTTAATTACAACGATACAATCAGATCTTCACTGGGAGAATAAGCAAGCGAACCTGAAAATGTTTGAAGAAAAAATTCTTCAGATAAAAGAAAAAACAAATATTGTTGTGTTGCCAGAAATGTTTACCACTGGCTTTAGCATGCAGCCCGAGGCATTGGCAGAAAAGATGGATGGTGATTCGATACAATGGATGAAAAAAATTGCAAACAAAAAGGGGATTGTGCTTACGGGCAGTTTGATTATTGAAGAAGACGGCCAATATTTAAATAGGCTTATATGGATGTTACCCAATGGCGAATTAGGCTTTTATGATAAACGACATTGCTTTTCTTTAGCGGGTGAAGACCAACACTATACTTCTGGAACCAAAAGGTTGATTGCTTCTGTTGGTGGATGGAAAATAAACCTTTGTATTTGTTATGACCTACGTTTTCCGGTATGGACAAGGCAGGTTATACATTCTGATCCTGATAAAGAGCCCGCTCCAGAGTATGATGTATTGATTTATGTTGCTAATTGGCCTGAGAAAAGGAGTCATGCTTGGAAAAGTCTCTTAGCTGCTCGAGCCATTGAAAACCAATGTTATGTTGTGGGCGTAAACAGAATAGGTAATGACGGCAATGATATATCACATGTAGGAAATTCTATGGTTATTGATCCCATGGGATCAATTTTGTATCAGAAAGAGCATGATGAAGATATTCATACAACCAAGATTGAAAAGGCAATCTTGGCTGATGTGCATGACAAGCTTCCGTTTTGGAAAGATGCCGATCATTTCTTGATAACAGATTAGTATTTTTTACTTACTGAATAAAAAAACATTGTAGGCTCTTCTTCAACACCAGCAACCTTCATTTTTTCTTTATGGTCTGTTGATTTAAAAAAAGCCTTTGCCCGTTTGATATCATTTACGGCACAAACAACATAAACGAGATTTCGGTTTTCAAAGCTATAGGCCAAAAGCCTATCAGATAGACCAGCATCTTTTCTGATCTGATAATGTTCATCAAATTGAATCTTCCAGGTATTATAATCTTTAACTTTATGTTTCATAACTACTCGTGCGGATATGTTTCCAGTAGAGGTAGTATCATATTGTTTAATATCTAGGTATTCAAATTCTGGAGTACTTTGAACTCCTCCATTTTCCATTGTTTCTTTTAGGTTTGCCAATTTTGAAAATTCTTTCGCTTTTTCAAAATCATCCATTCTTAGTGCAACTTGAACAATATTTGAATCATCCAAGCCTCTTGTTATTAGGTAATTATGTAGTCCGTATTTTATTCTAACATCATCATGAGCCTCATAACTATCTACCCAATTTTTATAATTTTTCACCTTGTGCCGTATGATCATTAATTTTTCTAAACTCATTGTTGGCGTTGGAGTATATTCTACTTTTGCAACTATGACCTCCTTGGTTTTCTCTTTTCCTGTTTCGCAGGATGTAAAAAATAAAATAATAATAGGTAATAGAAATGAAATTACGGTGTACAACTTGCTTTTCATAGGATGATTTTTTGAAGAATGGAACATGCTTTGAATATTATAAATAGAATATTGCAAAGTGATTCACATTTATATCACTTTCCTATGACCTATATCAGCAATAAATCAACAGATTGATTTTATATCGAGAAATTTATCTTTCCCTATTTTATAAATCGCCATTTTTTAATGCCTGAACTGCATAATTTGCAGCACGTGCTGTAAGCGCCATGTATAAAATAGATGGACTTTGGTTTGCCGTGCTGGTCATGCACGCTCCATCTGTAACAAAAACATTTTCACAGTGGTGTAGTTGGTTCCATTTATTCAACAATGAAGTGTCAGCATCCTTACCCATCCTACAACCACCCATTTCATGAATGTCTCTTCCAGGAGCCCATTTGTTGTCGTGTGTATGAATATTTTTAACACCAGCGGCATCAAGCATTTCTGCACCTTGTTGAAGAAAATCTTTTAATAATAATTCATCATTATTATCATAAGCAACATCTGTCACAAGAAGTGGTATACCCCATTGGTCTTTTTCTGTTTTGCTTAGGTATACCCTATTATTATATTTTGGAACTGTTTCACCTTGCATATACATGTACATGCCCCATGGACCTGCTTCTGACATTGCATTTTTAAGTGGAGCACCAATCATTTCAGCATCTTCATTATGAAGACCTCTAGTTCTATAGGATCCCATGAACGCCATATAACCTCCCACAAAATCCATGTCTTGTTTTTTGAAGTTGCGGAAATTGGCCATCATCGATTCGGCAGGCTTTCTTCCATAGTAATAGATATCTTCAAATCCATCGATATCACCACCCATTGAGCCACCGTAATTGTGGTGACAAATATACCTACCAAGTAAATCGTTGTCGTTGCCAAGTCCGTTTGGAAATCTTGATGATGTTGAATTAAGCAGAATTAAATTACTGTTTAATGCCGAGGCATTTAAAAAAATGATGTGTGCATAATATTCTGTTTCTTGGTGTGTTAGGGCATCAATAACTCTTACACCCGTTGCTCTTTTTTTCTTTTCATCATAAATAATGGAATGAACAACTGAGTCAGGTTGAATGGTGAGGTTTCCTGTTTTTGAAGCCCAGGGTAAAGTTGATGAAACAGAACTAAAATATCCACCGAACATGCAACCACGCATACATAGGTCGCGCGATTGACATTTAGCGCGGCCTTGGTCTAAGTGCAATTGTGTGGGTTCTGTGAGTTGCGCCCACCTACCCTGGATCATGTGTCGATCTTTGTATTTATTGTTGATTTTTTTCTTGATTTCTTTTTCAACGCAATTGAAATCAAATGGAGGAAGGTATTCCCCATCGGGCATGGTTTCCAATTCATCCTTGTTACCACATATTACTGCAAACAATTCAACGTGTGAATACCAGGGAGCAATTTCATCATAAGAGATAGGCCATTCAATTCCATATCCATCGCGGGCGGGAGCAATGAATTCGTTGGGGCTCCATCTAGGACAAGCCCTTCCCCATATCAATGATTTTCCGCCAACCTGGTAACCACGTATCCAATCAAATTCTTTTTCCTGCACATATGGGTGATCATTATCCTTGATAAAAAAGTGTGCCGTGTCTTCACCAAAGCCTGCTGATTTTGTGATTAGTGGATTTTCTTTCATGAATGCTTCAGGCATTTTAGTCCTGTGTTGAAAATCCCATGGATTCATGTTGGCTGTAGGATAGTCTTTAGTGTGTTCAACATTTCTCCCACGTTCGAGCACCAGTGTTTTAAGTCCTTTTTCGCAGAGTTCTTTAGCGGCCCATCCTCCGCTGATGCCTGATCCAATTACAATTGCATCAAATGTATTGTTCGGTATGGCTTTTGTGTTGAGGTTGGGCATATGATAAAAAGTATTTCTTAATCTAAGTTAGGTTTTAAATAAATCATTGGTTATTCATTTCCAATTCAACCAATTGTTGCCAAATGGTTTGCATGATCCCAGATGTATATAGTGCATCTAATTTATAATCATCAATTTTAGAAACAGGCAACATTCTTTTTGTAGAGCTTGTTATGAAAGCTTCTTTGATCTCTGTTATTTCATTTAAATGAATATCTCTTTCTTCAGTTTCAATTCCTATCTTTTTTGCAAGGTCAATTACTTTTTTTCTTGTAATGCCGTTTAGAATTTTTTCTTTAGGAGTAACAAGAATATTTTTTTTGGTGATCATGAAAAAATTTGATCTTGGGCATTCTGATATATATCCATTATGATGATATAAAATATCATCTGCATTTTTTTCTTTCATCCATGGTTGAAGCCAGATCGCCATTAAATAGTCTGTGGTTTTTACATGGGGAAGCTGCCGTTGGTATTCATTTGACACCAGCATAATACCAGTCTCTGGAAGCTTTTCAGGTGGCGGCTTAAGGCTTTGTTGAATAATTGAAAGTCTTGGTTCAGAGATTATATACCCATCAACAGATTCTCCCCCTGTTAAGATTAATCG
>CAMBGO010000003.1 GCA_945866165.1 Chitinophaga pinensis
CATGGAAGCCAGTGATTCCGAAGAAATAACCTCCGAATGCAACTGGACCAGTTGTACCAATATGATGTCCTTCATGAGAAGCAACTTCTGCTGCTGGACCCCAAGGATTCATTGTAACTGTTGTGCCAATATGTTGTATTTGACCTTTAATCAATACTGCATGATCACCCGTAATAAGGTGTGTCCACTCCCAAGCCTGGCAACCCAAAAAGGCAAATCCGCCAATGATAGTCCATATCATCCACTTGATAACGCCCTGCTTATCATTTTTGTGACCCGCATGAACAGCAAGTACCATTGTTACTGAACTAACAATGAGGATGAATGTCATCAAACTCACAAATGCCAATGGAAGGTTTGCGTGACCTGTAAAAGGAAGTGCATTGAAGACTACGTTGGGATCAGGCCAATAGTTTTGACTGAAGCGAATGGTTCCATAAGAAATCAGGAATGCTCCGAAAGTAAAGGCGTCACTCATGAGGAAATACCACATCATCAGTTTACCATACTCAACGTTGAAAGGGCTTTTTCCGCCACTCCACCATTTGGTTTGCATTTGTGCTTGGGCTGTTGCCATGTCTATTACTTGTTTTAAGGTTTCAGTTCAACCAGCATTATTTCATCCAGTTAAAAAATATAAATAAGTAGATCCATAAAAGATCTACAAAATGCCAATACGTTGCAGCAACCTCCAACGGGAGACTGCTGTAATTTCTTTTTGAAATGCTCACGGCCCTAATCGCTATTACCACCAACGCTATAACTCCTCCCAATACATGTAATCCGTGCATTCCAGAGATTGCAAGCAGAAATGAGTACGATGCATTTGAACCAGCACCAACCAACCTGATATCATTCTCACCAAATTGATAAAACCCAATTATCTGCAAGACAAGAAAAAGAACTCCAAGGACTGCAGTAATCAACATCCACCTTCTATACATCACCATGTTCCGTTGCTTAATTGCTTTTAAAGAAAGCTGCACCGTAACACTGCTTAATAAAATTGTGAAAGTTGAGTACCAAAAAACCAATGGTATTTCAATCATCAACCAATTTGCCTGGCTTCTCTTTACAATGTATGCGCTTGTTAAGCCAGCAAACATCATAAGGATACTTCCAATGGCCACCCACAAAGTAAACTTGTGCGGATGTATTTTTCTTTGTTGATCGCTTATCACATCTAACATCTTTTTTATTTTTAAGCTATTTTGTCTGCCAACAATGACAACAAAACAACAGGCAAGTAAATATAAGATCCAAACATCACCCTCCGAGCCGCTTTCACATCCATTTCCTTAAACAACCTGATACACTGCCAGAACATCAACAAGTTAGCTATTGATAGGATAATCAAACTAACTGTGCCACTCATTCCCACTGCAAAAGGCAATATTCCTATCGGTATCAACAATACTGAGTAGAGTATAGATTGAACTGCTGCGTATTTTGTTGGACCACCTACTGATGGCAACAATTTAAATCCAGCTCTTCCATAATCTTCATGCGATATCCAGGCAATTGCCCAAAAATGAGGAAATTGCCAGAAGAATTGTAGCGCAAAAAGAACCCAACCTCCAACAGCAAGCGATGGATCACCTGCAGCCCATCCAATCAAACAAGGCAATGCGCCGGGGATAGCACCTACCAATACCGCGATTGAATGTATTTTCTTTAGCGGGGTATAAATGAACCCATAAAGAAAAAAGCTGAAAGCGGCAATTCCTGCTGCAATCCAGTTGAACCACAAACCGATGATGAAGATTCCGAAAACAGCTGCAACAACTGCAAATGTTGACGCTTCATCAACGCTCATTCTTCCGGAAGCCACAGGCCTAGAAGCTGTGCGTTTCATCAACGCATCGGTATCCTTTTCCACAACTTGGTTGATGGCATTCGCAGCACCTGTTACGAGCATTCCACCTACAAAAAGTAAAAGAACTGAAATGATGTCAAAGTCCAAGCCGGGTACAAGAAGATAACAAACAACAGAAGAAAACACTACAGTGAAACTCAATGTGAATTTCATTAGTAGGTAATAATCCTTTAGCTTATTATTCTTTGTTGATGCCCCTCCTCCCTTCGATTCATTCATGTGCATCATTTTATTTTTACTGTCATTTCAGACAGCTATTTTTTTCTTAGTGTGCTGATTCATCAGCCCCAACAGGCTCCACCTGAGAAATAAATTCCCTGCCATCTTTTCCGTAATCATACGCCCATCTGTGAACTTCAGGAAGTTCGCCAGGCCAGTTACCATGACCAGGTGTGATTGGTGTAGTCCACTCCAATGTATTGGATCCCCATGGATTTGTATTTTGTACTTTTCTTCCTTTGAAAATAGAATAGAAAAAGTTGAAAACAAATAAAAGCTGAACAGCAAACACAATCATCGCAACGGTGCTGATGAATCTATTCATATCGGCAAATTGATTGAAAGATTGCCAGTTGCTGAAATCTGTATAACGACGTGGCAAACCTGCAAGACCTTGGTAGTGCATTGGCCAGAAGATAAGATAGGCTCCAATCAAGGTTACCCAGAAGTGGATATACCCCATTGTGTTATTAAGATATCTACTATACATTTTAGGAAACCAATGGTAGACTCCTGCAAACATTCCAAAGAATGATGCAACACCCATTACAATATGGAAATGCGCAACCACAAAATATGTATCATGTAAATGAAGATCCAATGTTGAGTTTCCAAGGAAAATACCTGTAAGACCACCTGAAATAAACAAGCTCACAAATCCAATCGCAAAAAGCATTGCAGGTGTCAACCTAATATTTCCCCTCCACAGTGTAGTAAGCCAGTTAAACACTTTGATAGCAGAGGGAACGGCAATCAACAGTGTAAGCAATACAAAGAATGCACCTAGGAATGGATTCAATCCTGTGACGAACATGTGGTGCGCCCATACAAGGAAAGCAAGAATCGTGATTGCAAACAATGAACCAACCATTGCGAGATAACCAAAAATTGGTTTTCTTGAATTAACTGAAAGTATTTCAGAAACCATTCCCATGGCTGGAAGCAAAATGATATATACCTCAGGATGGCCTAAGAACCAGAAAAGGTGTTGGAAAAGAATTGCACTTCCGCCTTCATTTGGAAGAATTTCACCTTTCACTACAATCTCAGAAAGATAAAAGCTCGTTCCCAAATTTCGGTCGAACAACAATAAAACTGCACCTGATAATAATACTGGAAATGAAAGTACGCCCAACACTGCAGTAAAGAAGATGGCCCACATAGTAAGTGGCATCCTAGTCATGCTCATTCCTTTTGTACGTAGGTTAAGAATTGTTGTGATATAGTTAAGACCTCCTAGTAGTGAAGACACAATAAACAATGCCATTGATATGAGCCAGAAGTCCATTCCCAATTTCGATCCTTCACTCGCTTGTCCAAGAGCACTTAGTGGAGGATAGATTGTCCAACCCCCAGCTGCAGGTCCAGTTTGAATAAAAAGTGAAGCAAACATTACCACACTTGCCAAAAAGAAAAACCAGTAACTCAACATATTCAAGAAACCAGACGCCATATCTCTTGCTCCAATCTGAAGTGGAATAAGAAAATTTGCAAAGGTTCCGCTCAATCCAGCAGTTAATACAAAAAATACAAGAATCGTTCCATGCATGGTAACCAATGCATAATAAAATTCATTACTAATCCGTCCACCTTTCGCCCATCTTCCGAAGATATCCTCAAGGAAAGGGAATGATGTATCAGGATAACCCAACTGTAAGCGGAACAATACAGAAAAAAGTCCGCCAATGATTGCCCAAATAATTCCTGTGATCAGGAATTGCTTTGCAATCATTTTATGATCCTGAGAAAAAATATACTTCGTCAGGAAGGACTCCTCATGGTGATGGTGTCCGTGTTCATCATGTCCCTCATGTGCATTCACTGATGCTTCCGCTGTTTGTCCGTGTAATACTGTTTCGCTACTCATTTTAAAATGTTTGTTCGTTTTATTTATTTGAGTTGTGCCAAAGGTTTCTGTGTTGTTTGAACTGTTGCTGCACCGGTGGTGTCTACAGCGACTTTAGGTTCGGCTACTTCCTTAACAGTCACATACTGTGGCTTTTTTGAAGTCATCCAAGCATCGTATTCGGCCTGGGTTTCAACAATAATTACACCACGCATAGAATAGTGACCAGTTCCGCAAACCTGGTCGCAAGAGATCTCATAAACAAAATCCTTGTTGCCGGTAATTTCTTTCATTTTAGCAGTGGTGTACTTTGGTGTAAACCAGAGCGTAGTTGGAATACCAGGTACGGCATCCATCTTCAATCTAAAGTGAACCAATCCAACATCATGAATAACATCTTGCGCATTGATTACCAATTGCACTGGCTTATTTACAACAAGATGCATTTCTGTTGCTTCAATATCATCATGGCTTGCACCATCTTCCCAATCAACACCAAGGGCATTCCCGTTTGCTGCATCTGTAAGTCGGTAGTTTTTTCTTCCCAATACATTGTCCTTACCAGGATACCTCATCATCCAGTTGAACTGTTTACCTGTAATTTCAACTACTTGTGAATCTTTTGGAGCATCTCCAGTGATTTTGAACCAATAAAACAATCCAAAACCAACCAATACTGTCAAAAAGATAGCAGGGACTACTGTCCAAATCAATTCAAGTTTGTTATCGTGTGAAAAGAAATATGCTTTTCGCTTGTCTGTATATTGATACTTAAATGCAAACCAAAAAAGAAGGATTTGAGTAAGCAGAAAAACCACTCCGGTAACCGCAAAAGTAAGCTTCAACATGAAATCAATTTTTTCTCCATGTTCAGATGCAGCAGGTTGTGCCATCAACGTTTTCCCGTAGTAAGTCTCATTGCAAAACCATGCAGCAATCAAGCCCACTACAAGAAATGCTAGAAACATGAAGGCATTGATACGGTTGCTTTGCTTGAAAGTTTTTTCCTCTCCCTTCAACACAGAGACATATTCACTGGCTTTTGAGATTTGAAAAACAACTAAAAATGCTAGGACCAAAATTGCTAAAATGAAATAACCCGACATGAGCTTTCTATATTTAGTTTATTAATTTCAATTACTTAATTCAATCAAACCCTTACGTATGGTGAATTATACTTTCCTTGGTAAATGGATGGTATTTTGCCAACAAAGGTTTTTTTGTCAATCCCTTTCCAACAAAGAACATAATTAACCCAGCGTATAGGGCCAATATACCAAATTCGAACCATCCAAAAACATAATGTTCATGTACGGTTCCTGGCATTACCATCTGATAGAAATCAACCCAATGACCAAGGATAATCAGTACTGCCAAAAAAGTAATGGTTGTATAGTTTCTTTTTGCCCCCCTTCTCATCAAAAGAAGAAATGGAACTGCAAAATTGGTGATCAGGTTAAGGAAAAATACACCCCTGTAAACACCCTGCATCCGAGGCTTAAAATAAATGGTTTCTTCTGGAATATTTGCGTACCAAATCAACATGAATTGCGAATACCACAGGTATGTCCAGAACACTGAAAATGCGAACATGAATTTTCCTATATCGTGCAAGTGTTCTTCGGTAACATATTCTAGATAATCGTGGTTTTTGAGGTACACCACGAACAAGGCAACAAGCGACATACCTGCCACAAACGAACTCACAAAAGTATACCAGCTATACATGGTTGAGTACCAATGAGCGTCAATGCTCATCAACCAAAGCCAAGGAATAGTTGAGCCTACAGTAAGCCCGAAGCACACAATAAATGTGGCTGCCCATACAGTGTTGTTCCAAATATATTTTTTTGATTCTTCCTTATTCATTTTTTCATCAGCCTTAGATGAAAGTTGTCTCATTTTCGATCCAACCCATGACCAGAGGAAAAGCGAAATAACCGTCCATACTAAAAAGAAAGTCGGATTTAGAATAGCACTCTTTCCCTTTAAGATGGGGTCGTGCTCTACATGTTCCTTATCTAACCAATGATAAATATTATATTGACCGGTAAAGATGATTCCAAGAAATACCAACAATGCCAGAATAGAAAAAACTGGTACTAGGCTGGATATTGCTTCAGGCACCCTTCTGAAAGCCATTTGCCATCCACCCATTGCAAGTGTAGTTACACAAATGAAGAACATGCTTGCATTTACAACTAATAAAAAGAATACACTGTTTTGCAATAGTACTGCCCAAAATCTTGTTTGTGCTAGTTCTTCCTTGCTCATGGCTAGAAAAATGAATCCCAAGACCAAGGCTAAGGCCCCCACACCCAACAGCGCGTTCGTCCATTTTTTATACCCGGCTGAAATCTCAAATTGTTGCTTGCTCATCACTGATTGTTTAATGCGTTGATTATTTTGAAACAGCTGCTACCATTGTTGTGCTATCTGATACAACTTCAGAAGCAGGCTTCAACTTTCCTTGCTTTATTTTTATATAGGTAATTATCATCCATCGTTGCTTTGCACTGAGCTGTGATGCATAACTTCCCATTAAATTTTTACCATATGTTAGAGAATAAAACATCTGCCCATCTGGCATTGATTCGTATTTTGAATCGCCAACCAATGCAGCCGGTTTTGCAGGAAATGGACCATCACCATCTTTCCATAGTGGCCCATTGCCATCAAGCTTTGTTCCATGGCAGATGCCACAATTAATAAGATACAAACGCTCCGTTTCTTTGATTTGTGCGTCACTCAAAGAAGTAACCGGATTAGGCAGTTGGCGTGATGCAAAATAATTTGCTGTATCACCAATATTATCCGATTCTATGTGCACCGGATATTCATCTCCACGCTTTACGGTTCCAGCAACGGGACCTTGGCTGGTTCTGCCATCAGCAAAAACCGGATTCGTTGAATAGGTTTCATATGCGCGACTGTAAGCCATATCCGGCATATAAACTTTACCGGGTGTTCTTTTTACATCGCTGCATCCTGTCGCAACTACCATCATTGCTATCAGTGCAGTTAATACGATTGTTAATCTTTTCATCTCTTGTTGTTTTATAATCTCGCCCTAATCCTGATCCCGTTGATTATGCAATATTTGGTTCGTTGTACAACGATTGCTCTTGATCATATCGTCCAATCCACCAACCTTCTTCTGCAACCTGCGTGTTCACTTCCTGCGCACCTACACTTTTCAATAAATCTGTTAACTCCTGCTCATTTGTTTTTTCACCACATTCAATAACCATAACAAAAAAATCATCGGTAGCGCGTGGGTGAAAAACATGTTTTTTTACAAAAGGTGCTAATTGACATATATAACAAAAGGTCAACACCATTCCAACAGCAGCAAATAATACAGTCAACTCAAATGTAATTGGAATCCAGGCTGGCAAGGCGAAATTTGGCTTACCGCCAACGTTCACTGGCCAATCTTTTGTAAACACCCATGTCATGAATGTTACGGCAGTTGTTGTTCCAATCATGCCATATAAGAAACCAGCAGTGTGTATGCTCGTTTCCCTCAAACCCATTGCATGATCCAATCCATGAACGGGGAATGGGGTATAAATGTCATGAAACTTGTACCCTTCCTTCCTCACTTTTGCAACTGCGGGAAAAAGTACTTTTTCATCTTCGAAACATCCAACTACAAATTTTTTTTGCGCCATTTTATATTGTTTTCTTTTTCAATTATCAGTGATGTGCAACTTTTACTTCTCCTTCAGCATGTCCATGGTAAATTTCATCAACAAATTCATCAACCTCTTTTTGTTCCAATACATCCATGTCATTCTTAAAGCTTTCGCCAGTTCCCTTCAATACATATTTGATTTCCGCGATGGCAATAACTGGGAAGTATTTTGAGAATAGGAAAAAGCAAGTGAAGAATAATCCAAATGTTCCAAGATAAAAACCAACTTCCCAAATGCTAGGTCGGTAATAAATAGACCATGAAGAAGGAAGGTAATCACGGTACAATGAAGAAACAATGATTACAAAACGTTCGAACCACATACCTATGTTTACAACAATGCTCATGATGAAAGTGAACAATACATTTCTCCTCAACTTGGTAAACCAAAACAACTGGGGAGAGATTACGTTACAAGTCATCATCAACCAATAGCTCCAGCCATATGCTCCTGCAATTCTATATTTAAAGAAGATATCTTGCTCGTATGGGTTCTGGCTATACCATGCCATGAACAACTCAGTTAAATAAGCACAACCCACAATTGAACCTGTCAGCACAATTACTTTATTCATTGCTTCAATATGACCCAGTGTGATATAGTCTTGAAGATTCATCACTTTTCTCAAGATCAACATCAAAGTTTGTACCATTGCAAACCCTGAGAAAATTGCACCAGCAACAAAGTATGGAGGGAAGATCGTAGTATGCCATCCAGGAACTACTGATGTAGCGAAGTCGAACGATACGATGGTATGAACTGACAGTACAAGTGGTGTTGACAAACCGGCCAATACCAAAGAAAGACTTTCATGACGCTGCCAGTGTTTTGTACTTCCAGACCAGCCAAATGATGCAACCCCATAAAGATGCTTGCGCAACTTTGTTTTTGCACGATCCCTCACTGTTGCGAGGTCAGGCAATAAACCTGAATACCAGAATAAAAGAGAAACGGTAAAATATGTTGAGATCGCAAATACGTCCCATAACAACGGTGAATTAAAATTTGGCCACAATGGTCCGCGTGTATTTGGATAAGGCAAGGTGAAAAACGCCATCCAAACCCTTCCCATGTGGAAGATAGGAAACTGACCAGCGCACATTACCGCAAAGATAGTCATCGCCTCAGCTGCTCTGTTAACACCCGTTCTCCAGCCCTGACGGAACAACAAAAGAATAGCAGAAATCAAGGTGCCAGCGTGACCAATACCAACCCACCATACGAAGTTGGTGATATCCCAACCCCATCCAATGGTACGGTTAACATTCCATTGTCCGATACCATAGGTAACCTCGCGGTAAACCGAGTAAGCACCAAACATCAGCAATGCTGCGGATATATAAAACCCAATATACCAGAGCCTGGTAGGTTTTACTTCAATGGTATGCACAATGTCTTTGGTAACTTGACTATACGTCTTGGTGCCATTTACCAAAGGTTCCCTGATCTGTGATTCGTACTTTGTTACACTCATTTGTTGGTCATTTATGAGAATTCGCTAGTTCTTTTTATTAATGTGCCGCTTCTTCTTTCTTCACTTCTTTATGATCACCTCCTACAGCTTCACCTGCTTCATGATGTGCTTCTTCAGCAACACCTACATGCCTGTATGTATTTCTGATCTTCGCTAGATAATTTACATTTGGCAACACATGAATCTGTTCCAATACATAGAACAACCTATTTGTTTGTTCTTCATTGCGGATCTTGCTCACTGGACTGTTCTTGTCGTTTGCATTTCCAAATACAATGGCATTGGTTGGACAAGCTTGTTGACAAGCAGTTTTGATATCCCACTTTCCATCAGCACCTGTTTCAAGCGGCCTGTTTTCTTTTTTCGCTTTTAACTTACCTTCTTGCAAACGCTGAACACAGAAAGAACATTTTTCTATTACACCACGTGATCTCACGGTTACATCAGGATTCAACACCATCCTAGTGAGGTCATCATTCATCATCATAACAGAATCTTCCAACACCTCACGCTGGTTGTCACCAAAGCTATCAGCTCCCATGTAATCAGCCCAGTTGAAACGCCTTACTTTGTAAGGACAGTTGTTTGCACAATATCTTGTTCCGATACAACGGTTATAAGTCATTTGATTCAACCCTTCACTGCTGTGGTTGGTTGCGTTAACAGGACAAACGTTTTCACATGGTGCATTGTCGCAATGCTGACAAAGCATTGGCATAAACACCACATTCAAATCATCTAAGTTGTCAGATCCTGAATCATCCCTGTATGTTGCAAAGTACCTATCGATACGCAACCAATGCATTTCATGTGAACGCATTACTTCTTTCTTACCAACAACGGCAACATTGTTTTCAGAAGTACATGCAACCGTACATGCTCCACAACCAATACATGAATTAAGGTCGATGCTCATTCCCCACTTAGGTCCTGGATAAGGATGGCTTGGATAAAGCGTTCCCTCGGCAGCATAGTCGTTTGTATTTTTTGCATAATCCTCTACTAACTCATGACGAACATCAGCAAGTATTGTTGGATTTTTCTTGAATTCATTAAGTGAATATTCACGAACCACTTCAGCACGACCTTCATATTGATTATGAGATTGAGTGTAAGCAATTTTGTATGTCTCTTTCGACTTCTCGAAACTTACATTAGAAACACTGTAGGAGAAACTCTTACCATCGAAGCTAACAAGTGGAAAAGCATTTTGACCAACATTGGCAGCAGCGCGTCCTGTTTTCTCAGACCTTCCATATCCCAATGCAACAGCGATAACATTTTTGTGAACACCAGGAATAACCAATACAGGAAGTATATACTCCAATGCACCAGCTTTTATCTTAATTACAGGCTTATCAACTTCAACTTCATAATTATCATCAACGGTGATACCCAATTCCTTTGCCATGGCATAGGAAATGATAGCATAGTTATCCCATGTTGCTTTTGTGATCGGATCAGGCATTTCTTGCAACCAAGGATTGTTTGCATCTTTACCTGCACCCATTGACACTTTTGTATAAACAACCAACTCTGTTTTACCAGAAGGCTTTATTGCAGTAAGTGAAGGAACAGCAGCAGCAAGAGAAGCACTGATGTAACTTCCAGCAGATTGAGCCACAGGTGTTTCAACAACACCATCTTGCAACGCTTTGTCCCAAGCCGTTTGTGAACCGAATTGGTTCAACCAATATTGTTTGAAATAATCTCCATATGTTGTTGTCTCACCACTCCATTTCAAAAGAGAAGATTGGTATGCCCTTGTTTTAAACAAAGGTGCGATGGTTGGTTGAATGAAACTAAGATACCCTGATTTCATTTCTGCGTCACCCCAACTCTCAAGATAATGGTGATTTGGTAAAACGAATTTGCAAAGAGATGTTGTTTCATCTTCTCTATCATTGAAAGAAACAGATACACCTACTTTTTTTAACCCTGATTCGAATTTTTTTGCATCAAAATAATCATAAGCAGGATTCACACCATGAACCATCAACGCTCCTACTTTCCCATCGTTCATGTCTTGAACAAGCTGAACCATCGCCGCATCATCACCCTGGCGTGTATTTAATGTAGTGCTCCAATCGATTGTATTTCCATAAGCACCAAGCAACTGATTGATTGCATTCACTACCAACTGAACATCGGCATTGTTGCTACCACTTATAACAAGTGAAGCTGAACCCGAAGCCTTCAATGCCTCAGCAGCAGATTTAATTCCTTTCTTCAAACGCTCATCTGCGATCGATGGTGCAGCAACTGCTCCACCCAAGGCAGCATAAAGATTCAATGCAACAGCACCTTCTTCAGATGGAAGGTGAACATAGCGATCATCAGCATTGGCACCGCTTAAGCTGAGCATGCTTTCGAAACTGATATGCTTGCTCATCTCAGGATTCTGCTGGTTTATTTTTCTTCCTACAGCATATTGACGTGCATATTCAACTGGACTTAACCAAGTACCGAGGAAATCGGCACCAAGACTAACAATTGTTTTAGCCTTGTCAAATTGATAAGAAGGAATTGCTCTTTTGCCAAACGACAATGCATTTGCATTCAATATGCCATTTGCGGAAATGGCATCATATTGCACGTGACGTGATCCTGGGTATTTAGCTAAGAAAGATGCAATGATATTTTTTGTTGTAATTGAGTTGATTGTTTCTGTAAGCAATACAACAGATTTTCCTCCAATGCCAGCAAGACCATCAGCCACCATCTTATCGAATGCCTCGAAAGTACTTGCTTCTTTACCATTGGCAATTGGGTAACGCAAACGGGCTGTATCGTATAAGCCAAGAACGGAGGCCTGCACACGTGCAGAAGTTCCACCTTTTGTAACAGAAGAAAGTTCGTTGCCCTCGATTTTAATTGGACGACCATCACGAACTTTTGCAACCACAGGAATAGCGTCACCATCCTGCATAAATGTTGTTGCATAATAATTAGGAACACCTGGTATAATTGTATCAGGCTTGTTAAGGTAAGGGATGCTTTTTTTGATAGGCATCTCGCAACCAGCAGCAGCAGCGGCTGCAGCAGTGCTAAATCCAAGGTATTTAAGAAAATCTCTTCTAGGAGATTTTGCATCCATCAATCCATTTCCAGATTCAGGAACCACAAGGTCTTCGCCGAATTCATCTTGAACCCCATCTTGATAGCTATCGCTGTTTTTCAATTCACCGAAACTCTGCCAGTATTTTTTTTGCTTCATATCAGTTTCTATGGTTGTGACTAGTATTGCTTGTTGCTATATCGTATTATTAATAATGACATTTTTGACATTCCGTTCCACCAATTTTCTCAACTGTCACACTATCCAGCGTTCCTTTTTTAAGGTCTTCGTGGAACTTCTCGTAAATGCTATAAAATTTATTTTCGGTGAATTGAACCTTGGATTCACGGTGACAATTGATACACCAGCCCATGCTCAAATCAGAATATTGATACACCTCGCCCATCTTTTGGATTTCACCATGACAAGTTTGACAATTTTGCTTTCCAGCTGTAACGTGTTGTGAATGGTTGAAATAAACATGGTCAGGTAGGTTGTGAATGCGAATCCATTCAATTGCTTTCCCCTTTCCTGTGTATTTTTTGGCGTCTGGATCCCATCCAGCGTATTGATATAATTTTTGAATCTCTGCAGTACCATCCACTTTTGAACCGTCTTCACGTAAGAGTTGTGGCCCCTTTACATATTCATTGATTCCCATGTGGCAATTCATACAAACATTAACCGATGGAATGTTTGCGTGCTTGCTTTCTTGAGCACCACCATGACAATACAAACAATTGATTTGATTGATGCCTGCGTGTACCGTATGAGAATAATAGATAGGTTGTTCAGGTTGATAATTCTTTGACCTTCCAAGTCCTTGGGCAGACTGGAATGTAACATATCCACCTACAAGAAAGAAAATAATCGCAAGGATAGCGATGTAGGCCTTGTTTCTATAAAAAGGAATTGGCTCAGCAGATCGCACACCCTCAGCTTGATCAGTAATTTTACGGAGGTTGCTATTTACTTGTAAGAGTATAAGTGCAATTACAGCGAGAATCAATGTAAGAATACCATAAAGCAAGTTCGAGTCAGATTCTTCAGCACCACCAGCGGCAGAGCCATCTGTTGGTGCAGCAGTAACGCCAGCTGCCACTTTTGCAGCTCCTCCTGTATTGATATAATCCAAAATAGCATCTATATCCTGGTCTTTCAACTCAGGAAACGCGGTCATTTGAACCTTGTTGTATTCATTGTATACAGCAACAGCTCTAGGATATCCTTTCTTGATGACAGCAGCACTGTTTCTAACCCACTCATATAGCATTTTCTTGTCATCCCAACGGTCCTCAACACCTTTTAGAGCAGGTCCGACCAACTGCTTGTCTATGGCATGGCAAGATGCACACTTTGCATTGAAAAGTGCCTTACCATCCTGGGCTTGAGCCATCTGTGCAATGGAAAAAAAGGCAACAAAAATTAAGACCGATTGAAGCTTTTGTAAGATTTTTCTTTTCTTGTTCATACCCGCAGTGGATTGTGTTGAAGTGGAATACATCCTTTAAATCGCTGCAAATTTAAGGCAGTATTTTAAGATAATATCAACATATATAATATTTTTTTAACTCAATACCAGTCTGCATTTCAGCCAATCCATAGATTTAACTGGTGATATTTGTCATGAAAATGCAAGATTGTTAAAGGTTGAAAATAAATCATACCTCGATTTTAGATGACATTCCTTTTTTTCTTCTCTTTGCAGCATGTTTAATAAGTTACAGCAAAAGTGGAAAGTTGGAGGCATACAGCTATTTCTTATCCTTTGCACATTTGCCGTCACCGGAAGCCTTACAGCTTTCATTTCTGAGCGCATAACCAACTGGGTTGGATTCGATGAGAATACCTTATTCGCTTGGAAAATTCTTCTCAGATTAAGCATATTGATCTTTGGATACCAATTCATCATTCTAGCTGTTTCATTCGTATTCGGACAATTCAGGTTTTTTTGGAACTATGAAAAGAAAATCCTGACCAAAATGGGATTTATCAAAAGAAAAGCTCCCAAAATAGAAGCTTTCAAGCTGGCTATTTTTGCCTCAGGAAAAGGAAGCAATGCTGAAAAAATTATTCAATACTTTGATAATGAGCAACTTGTAAAAGTATCAATGGTTGTTTGCAATAATCCTGAAGCAGGGGTTTTGGACATTGCGAAACATCATAATATCAAAACGTTGGTTATTGATAAAAAAACATTCACCCAAACAGAAGAATACGTTCAACTGCTTAAAAATGAAGGAATTACACATATTATTTTAGCAGGATTCCTTTGGAAGGTCCCAGAAACAATGATCAATGGCTACCGAAACAAAATCCTAAATATCCACCCAGCCCTGCTACCCAATTTTGGCGGAAAAGGGATGTATGGAGATAAAGTACATGAGGCAGTGATAGCATCTGGACAAAAAGAAACCGGCATCACGATTCACCTAGTTGATGAACACTATGACCATGGCACCACTGTTTTCCAAGCAAGTGTAGCCATTGAAGAGTCTGATACCGAATCTTCTATTGCACAAAAAGTACATGCCTTGGAGCACCTTCACTACCCAAGAGTGATTGCTGAATGGTTGGGAACGGAACAATAAATCCCTCTTAAAGCATGCTTCCTTTAAAAATAACAAAATTGTTGATTTGAAATCAACCAATTTATATTTACTTACAAAATTCTACCGCATCAAAAAGAATACCAAGTAATAGCATTGAAAAAAATTCTATACCTAAGTTTACTATGTTTCATTGCCATCAAAACCAATTCACAAAATTGGTTAACAGGCAAGGTGTATGATTCAACTAGGATGATTGCCATCCCATCCGTTAAAGTAAGCTCAACGAAAGGCGAAGTAACTTTTACAGATTCAGTTGGCAGGTATGCAATACCCGTTCAAATAAACGATACTATTTTTTTTACCTACCGTGGAAAATCTACTACCCTCTTCCCGGTAAAAAACATTCGATATACGGCCGGCTTTGATATTGCATTGCAAGTGAGGGTTCAAGACAAATACCAAACACTTAAAGAAGTTGTAGTAATTGGAAAAACTTACAAACAAGACTCGCTTGAAAACCGAGAATACTATTCAAGGGTATTTAATTTCGATCGAGGTGGTATGCGCATATCCGAAACAGGAACGATGGGAGGCACGCCAGGACTGGATCTTGGAAGCATGATTCAAATGTTTCAGTTCAGGAAAAACAAAAGCATCAAAAAATTTCAGAACCGCCTGATTGAAGAAGAAGAAAATAAATTCATTGACCATAAATTCAATAAACAACTGATTCAGCAACTAACCAAACTAAGTGGCAGGGATCTAGAAAAATTTATGATAGCTTATCGTCCTCCTTATGAATTTGTAGTTTCCAGTGAAGAATATGAATTTCTAAAATACATCTTGGATGCTTCAAAATATTTTAAAGAAGGAATCTTGCCCGAGGATTTTATCAGAAAAAATATAAATCGATAGCTTACAACCTTTTTTGTCCGCGCTTATAACAGACAATATTCTTTATCGCTTTAAAAGGAAGATCATGTTTGCCTCTCAAACAATTTATCTTATCTTCAAAGAAGATAAATAAGCCATGAAAAAATTATTCATTCTACAGATACTATTGCTATCAATCCTAGTAACAAAGGCACAAACAACAAATTCTAAAACAGCGATTGCAGTTGATCCAAGTTACCTACTTGCTAATAGAACCAATATCGCAGATCGAGCAATCCAAGAATGGGTTGATAAAGGTTGGATGAATGGTGGCGTTGGACTGATTATGCACAATGGCAAAATTGCATACTATAAGGCATTTGGTTATGATAATATTGAAAAGAAAACACCCATGCGCGTTGATCATATTTTCAGGATCGCATCACAAACAAAAGCCATTACTAGTGTTGCAGTGATGATGCTTTTTGAAGAAGGAAAATTTTTGCTTGATGAACCCATTTCAAAATTCATTCCTGAATTCAAAAATCCACATGTATTAGACAAGTTCAATGAAATTGATTCATCATACACAACAACCCCTGCAAAAAGAGAAGTCACCATTAGAGACCTACTCACCCATACATCTGGCATTGGATATGCTCAAATCGGATCAGCTGCTTCAAATGCTATCTATGCAAAAAACGGCGTAGTGGGTGGAATTGGAGTTGATAATATCACTCTTGCAGAAAACATCAAGCGATTGGGAACACTTCCACTATTTCACAATCCTGGTGAACGTTTCACATATGGATTAAACACGGATGTTCTTGGCTATCTAGTTCAGGTTGTTTCAGGAATGAGCTTTGGTGAATTTCTTTCTAAAAAAATCTTTCTTCCCCTTGGGATGAACGATACTTATTTCAATATTCCGAAAGAAAAACAAAACAGGTTGGTTTCACTATATTCCCAAAAGGATGGAGTACTTGAAATGATGCCTGAAACATATAAAATTAATGGCACATTTTATAGAGATTATCCCAACAAGGGATTCCCCATGCAAAGCGGTGGTGGCGGACTTTCATCAACCATCATGGATTATGCAATCTTTCTTCAGATGATGCTTAATGAAGGAACTTATAATGGTGCTCGCATCCTTAGCAGAAACACTGTTCGCATGATGACCATGAACCAAATTGGTGAAATTACGAATGGCGTTAATAAATTCGGGCTTGGATTTGGGATCACGACTGAAAGGGGAAGTGCCAAACTTCCAACACAAGAAGAGACTTACGATTGGGGTGGTATGTTTGCTACAACCTATTGGGTTGATCCAAGAGAAAAAATTGTTGGTTTGTTTTTCCGCAACATATATCCAACACAAAATGGTGATATCAGCGACCGCTTTCGTGTATTAATGTATCAGGCTATAAAAAATTAAAAATGAAAAGAATAATTTCATTGTTGATCCTAGGATCTGTATTCGCAAGTGCAACATCGAAATCACAAGATTATAAGTCGTTGCACAAAAAAGCAATTGTAATAGATACACACAATGACTTCATCAGCACAGGCATAGAAAAAAAAGTAAGCTTCGATCAAGACCTCAAAGGAATAACCCATTCCGACTTGAAAAGAATGAAAGAAGGTGGTGTAGATATACAGATTTTTTCGATTTTTTGTGATGAAAATTATGGCAATGGAACTGCTTATGCATTTGCAAACAGGGAAATAGATTCATTGTATGCCTACGTAGCGCGCAATCCATCCAACATGATGATTGTGAAAACTCCGATTGAATTAAATATGGCTGTGAAAGAAAAAAAATTAGGCTCCATGATGGGTGTTGAAGGTGGTCACATGATTGAAGACCGCATCGATTATTTGGAAGCTTTATATAAAAGAGGTGCCAGGTATATGACCCTAACGTGGAATAACAGTACTGCTTGGGCTAGTTCTGCAGCAGACGAAAGGGCAAAAAATGACTTAGGACATCCATATGGATTGAATTTATTTGGAGAACAAGTTGTAAGAAAAATGAATGAGCTAGGAATGATTGTAGACATATCTCATGTTGGAGAAAAAACATTTTATGATGCCATCAGGGTTACAACAAAACCGGTTATTGCATCGCACAGTTGCACCTATGCGCTTTGTCCTGTGCCACGCAACATGACAGATGACCAAATCCGTGCGTTGGGAAAAAATAATGGTGTTATTAACCTGAATTTTTATTCAGGCTTTGTTGATAGTACTTTCAGTTCAAAAAATAATGCGTTTATAAAAAAACACCAGGCTGAAAAAGATTCAATGTTGAAAGTCAATCCAAGTGACTTTTATGCAAATCTTTTTATACATGAAAAATACAAAGAGGAGATGGACAATACAAGACCATCAATAAAATTGTTAGTTGATCACCTCGATCATATTGTTAAATTAATTGGGGTTAATCATGTTGGACTTGGATCGGATTTTGATGGCATCAATTCTGCACCACGAGAATTAAATGATGTTACCAATATGCCTTTGATAACAGAAGAACTGATGAAAAGAGGCTATAGTAAAGCCGATATCTTTAAAATTCTTGGTGGAAATTTCATCAGGGTATTTAAAGCGAATCAACAATAAAATTTACTTACCTAACAGAAGAAGAATAATTTAATTTACAAATAATACGACTGTAATAATTTTCAGACCTGCTTTTGCAGGTCATAAATTTTATTGGCTTTATTTAGCAATTGAAAATAAAATATCATGAACAAACTAATCGCGCTTCTACTCATTATCCCATTTATAGCTAATAGCCAACAAAAAACCGATATACTACGTTGGCAAGAAACTGCAAAGCGTGTAAATATCATACGTGACAAATGGGGCATCCCCCATGTTTACGGAAAAGCAGATGCGGATTGCGTTTTTGGACTCATGTACGCACAATGTGAAGATGATTTTCAACGCGTGGAAATGAACTATATCACAATGTTGGGCAGAACAAGTGAAGTTAATGGAGAAGCTGATATATATGAAGACCTGCTTGTTCGAATGGTCATCGATTCCGCAGAATCAGTAAATGATTACAATACCAGTCCAGATTGGATGAAAAAATTATTAAATGCTTTTGCGGATGGAATTAATTATTATCTCTATAAAAATCCCCAAGTAAAGCCAGCTTTGCTACGCGAATTCAAACCATGGTATCCACTCACTTATACTGATGGCAGTATTTCTGCAATACAAACAGGCAACCTCACTGCGAACGATATTAAAAAATTCTATCAAGGATTACCAACGGACTTGGCAAAATTGACAAGAAAAGATCCTGAACATCTTATAGGCTCAAATGGATTTGCGATAGCTCCGTCAAAAAGTGCAAGTGGTAATGCTATGCTCTATATCAATCCGCATGTAACATTTTATTTCAGACCTGAAGTGCACATGGTGAGTGAAGAAGGACTCAATGCCTATGGAGCTGTTACATGGGGTCAGTTTTTTGTTTACCAAGGATTCAATGAACATTGTGGATGGATGCATACTTCAAGTGAAGCAGACGTAGCAGATTTGTATGAAGAGACAATCCTAAAAAACAACAATGGCATTTTCTACATGCATGATAATATAGCAAAACCAGTTGTTAAACAACAAACAACCATTGCATATAAAACTTCGTCTGGTATCGTAAAAAAAGATTTTACAATATTCAAAACGCACCATGGTCCTGTAATGGCCATGCAAAATGACAAATGGATCAGCATGCAATCGAACAACAGATCGCTGAATGGATTGATTCAATCTTGGAGCAGAACCAAAGTAAAAACCTTTGAAGAGTATAAAAAAAACATGGACTTACGATCCAATGTTTCAAACAATACTGTTTATGCTGACGACCAAGGGAACATAGCTTATTGGCATGGAAATTTCATGCCCAAAAGAGATCCGAACATCGATTGGAAGTATCCTGTTGATGGATCAACATCATCAACTGACTGGAAAGGATTGCACACAGTTGATGAAACAGTGCACCTTTATAATCCAACAAATGGTTGGCTACAAAATTGCAATGCAACTCCTTTCACCGTGTCTGGTCCTGGCAGCATCTCAAAAAAGAAATATCCAACATACATGGCACCTGACCCTGAAAATTTCAGGGGCATCAATGCTGTTCGCGTATTGGCGGCTAAAGAAAAATACGATATCGCCGGTTTAATCAGTGCTGGTTATGATAATTATATGGCAGCCTTTGATGTGCTCCTTCCATCCTTATTTAAAGCTGCTAGAACGCCCATTGCAAATGATATCAAACCTGATATCACAAGAGCTGTTCAATTACTCACAGAATGGGATCGAAGAACAACGGTAAATTCTGTTGCAACAACCATAGGAATTCATTGGGCTGAAAAAGTTGTAATGGACCTTACAAGAGGAAGGGGCCGAGACATCGATCTTACATTTGAATTACCAAGAATGTTGAATGAAATGGCAGATGGTAAAAAAATTTCTTACTTGAATGAAGTGCTTAAAAAATTAAAAGCCGACTTTGGAACATGGGAAGTGCCTTGGGGTGATGTAAATCGTTTTCAACGTATAGACAATTCTATGACATCTAGATTTGATGACAACCAACCAAGTGTTGCTTCACCATTTGCATCATCTTCATGGGGCACCTTGCCATCATTTAATAGCAGGGCTTTCCAAGGAAGCAAAAAAAGATATGGCTATGGAGGAAATAGTTTTATTTGTGCAGTTGAGTTTGGGAAAAAATTAAAAGCAAAATCATTGCTTGCGGGCGGTGAATCCGGAAATCCTAGATCTAAACACTTTAAGGACCAATTGGAGATGTATACAAAAGGACAATTCAAAGATGTCCTGTTCTACAAAGAAGATATCATGAAGAACATGGAAGAGCAATATATGCCTGGGATGAGGAAATGAAAAATTGATGCCTTACTAGACAAAAATATTTCGACTTTATTTAAAATAACTATTTATTACTCATTAATAGAATTACTACTCGCATGAAAAATAAAATCATATTACTTGGACTTATTTTTAATGCTGTTTTGTCAAATGCTCAAACAGTAAAAATCAATGAGGCCAAAATACAAAGCATTGACTCGTTATTCCGGGTTACTTTTAGGTCATCGGAACCAGGAGCAGTCGTTATACTTGCAAAAGATGGTAAAAACATCTTTAATTCTGCATATGGATTATCCAATGTTGAATTGAATGTGGCATTGAACACCGATATGAAAATGGGAATTGGGTCCATCTCCAAACAGTTTGCAGCCATTTCAATTCTTCTGTTGCAGCAGGAAAAAAAAGTGAATATCAAAGAAGATATCAGAAAATATCTTCCCCAATATAATACCTGGGGTAGAAAAATAACAATAGAAAATATACTCTCACATACAAGTGGGATACCCAGCTATACGGAGATCACTGGATTTGATTCACTTTATGATAAAAAAGTTCCAATTAATAAACTTGTAAAATTTTTTGAAAAGCATGAACTTATTTTTGAACCTGGAACAGATTGGAGCTACTCAAATTCAGGATATGTGCTGGCAGCTCTCATAGTAGAAAGAATAAGTGGTATGAATTTTAATTCTTACGTTCAGGAAAAAATATTTCGAAGACTACTAATGGGAGAATCAACTTTTGGAGAATCAGATTTTGTCATCCCAAATAAAACTGGAGAATACGGTCAGAATACACCCAAGGGAAAATTAAAAATGGACGGACAATACAAATGGTATTGGGCATTTGGTGCAGGGCAAATTATCAGTACCACGCAAGATATGTTGAAATGGGATGAAGGATTATATGATTCAACATTCATTCGCCGTGACTTACTTGCCCTTGCACATAAATCCACAGTACTTACTGATGGGTCACCAGCAAACTATGGACTAGGCTGGGCCGTTGAGTCTTTTCAAAACAAAACAATGATTCAACATGGTGGGTCTATCGGCGGTTACCGTGCTCATGGTATGAGAATTCCTGAAGATCATCTTTACTTCCTCGTTCTATCAAATTCAGCACAAACAAATAGTTCTCTTCTTGCAAACAAAGTCATATCAATATTATATGATTTTCCGGGTATTCGTGAACAAAATAACAAGCAGCAGGAATGGAAAGAAATTGAAGGTGTTTACGAATCCCCTAGTAGTGGATTAAGGCTGCAAAATAATTATGAAAATAAAAAAGCTTATTATACTATTAAAGTAGATAGTGCAAATCGAGTAACAGCACAAAGATCTAATTCAGCTCCATTCACGTTAATTCCTGGGGGCAAGGACCTGTTATTTGAAAAATCGAATCCTTTTAGTGAATGGAAATTAATCAGAAATCAAAAAGGAAAAGTCGAAAGTATTGCATTCAATCATTTTTTTCCGGGATATGGACCAATACGCTTCAATAAAAAAATAAGCGACTCAATACCAAAAGAAAAAATTCCTGCGAAATTAGATTCTGCAATGCTAATGAAATACATTGGGGTATATGAAATTGAAAATAAAGGTGTAATGTTCATAGAGCAAAAGAAAAATGAAATTTTCATGTATGACCCAAAGTTGGGTGGAAGAATCCAATTAAATTGGATTAAGGAAAATGAATTTTGGATTAAAGAAACAAACACTGATTTTTTATTTACCATGGATGAATTTGGTAAAATAATTGGCGCAACCTACTCTAATGGGTTTGAGAACATATATCTGAGTAAGGTTTATAATCAAACAAAATAATAAAATGAATAAGATAACTAGCTTACTTCTGTTTTGTATTCTATTTAGCATGTTGGGCAATTCCCAGGAAATTGGAATGCAATTATATTCTGTTCGAAATGAAATAAAAAAAGACCTCAGAGGAACACTTAAGCAGGTTCGTGCGATGGGCATAAAAGAACTTGAAGGTGGTGAGCTCTATGGTATGGATCTCAACAGTCAAAAGAGAATGCTTGATCAGATGGGCTACAAGATGATTAGCATAGGTGTTGAATATACCGATTTAGAAAAAGACCTTGGGCCTGTGATAGAAAAAGCCAAAATCCTTGGAGCAAGCTATATCACCTGCTTTTGGATACCGCATAAAGGAAATGATTTTGGTGAGGCAAATATAAATGCAGCTGCCGAATTATTTAATAGAGCAGGAAAGGTCTTTAAAGAGAGTGGCCTGCAATTTTGTTATCACCCCCATGGCTATGAGTTTCGACCCGGTAAAAATGGAACATTATTTGATGACCTTGTTGCCAAAACAAATCCCTTGTATGTCAATTTTGAGCTCGATGTTTTCTGGGTAAAACAAGGATGTGACGACCCTGTTGCTTTGTTAAAAAAATATCCTACGCGGTTTTTATTATTGCATTTAAAGGATAGACAAATTGGAACTCAATGCAATAATACTGGAGCAGCCGATGAGGAATCTAATGTGGTACTTGGAAAGGGTGATGTTAATATTAAAGATATTATGCGTGCTGCAAAAAAATCTTCAGTAAAACATTATTTCATAGAAGATGAATCCAGCAGGGTTATCAAACAACTTCCGCTTAGCCTGCAATACATTAAATCATTGAAATAATTATTTTAACGACAAGTCAGTCAGGTTTTTTCCAAAAAGCTTCAAGGCTAATTCATTAAGCTTATCCTTTGAGCCTTTGAAATGCATGGTGCGATGTATATGTGTGACTTGCTGTCCTGACGCCAATGATGCGGCTGGAGAAGAACTTTCCAACTCATAGAATTTCCCCATTTGCTTTCCATCAATCGGTCCATCATTGTATGCATTTACAGCATCTCCTGAAAATGGATCATCTTGCATTTTCCAAAGCGAATTGACATACTCACTTACACCTTCAGGCAAACTAAACTGTGCAATGGTTAATACCCCATTCTTTGAATCATAGCTGCCAGCTATGGGCAAGGCAGCAGCAGGTGAAACGCCAATCTTACTTCTATAATTTCCATCGGCCTTGAACAATAACAATTCATCATTTTTCTTCAAGCGATCAGATGGGACTTTCCCAAAATAATCATCCGTCAATGTTTTTTTAGTTTGAAGAGAATCAGTTTTCTTCAATGGTATTATGATGGTGGTACTATCATCAGCATTGAGCATGCTCAATATCCAGATTGATAACAAACCAGTTTGCTTATCCCAAGTTTTACTTCCAGTATTTGTAAGTATATTCTCAGATTGAAATCCTACAAAAGTTATCCCTTCAGGCATATTCCCAATATACTCTTGTACTTGATTATTCGTGAGAAGTGAAATAGTTCTATTCACTTTCAAATCAAATATTGTTCCTGAATAATTTTCAAGGTGCATTGTCTTTTCAAATGCTGCTTTATTGTTATCATACGACAACAATTCAAAGGGTTCGGTATCAATTTCTTTTGGAACAAACCAATTATCAAAAATAAAATCCTTGCCCTTACTAAAGTAAATTGAAAACTGTCCGCCTTCTGGCCCTAACCAAAAACGCTCTTCGCCTCCATAAGCACTAAAATGTGGAGTTGGCTTTCCTGATGCAATAAGATCGTGGTTTAACCAACCAAAACTCTGTCCGGCAAGTCCTTCAGCAGTGCTTGTCATAACCCTTCCCTGATAAGCCGGAAGAATAATAACCTGGGCTCCAATACTATCATCACCCAAAACAACAATATCCTTATGCAAATTTTTTAAGAAATTAAGATCGTATCCAAATGTGCCTTTTGTGAATTCCATTTGTTCTTTTGGGGTTTTCATTTTACATGAAAAAAAAGATATAAGCAGAAAAACGAGTAATGATTTTTTCATGTTACTATGTTATTTTAAAAATTAACAAGCTGCTCTATACAGGATGATAACCTTGACTTGGCGAGAAATTGTTGTTCCAATTCCAATGAAAAAGGAATAGGAGTATCTATGCTTGCACAACGCATAACAGGTGCATCAAGCTCCTTGAAACAATGCTCCGATATCCAAGCAGCAATTTCTGCACCGATACCACCAGTAAGATTATCCTCGTGTAATATCAATACGCGGTTTGTTTTGCCAACAGTTGCTCTAATCATGTCAAAGTCAAGTGGCATAAGCGTTCTGAGGTCTATAATTTCAATCGATAATTCTTTATGTTCATCAGCATAAGCAGCTGCCCAATGAACACCTGCGCCATAAGTTATGATGCTGATATCATTGCCATCTCTTAGTTTTTTTGCTTTACCAATAGGTGTTTCAAATGGTTCGGGCTCCACAAGACCAGTTATACTTCTATACAACGCCTTGTGCTCAAAGTACATCACAGGATTGGGATCATTGATGGCTGACATCAAAAGTCCTTTTGCATCAGCAGGATTTGATGGATAAACAATCTTCAGACCTGGCACATGAAAAAACCAAGATTCGTTGCTCTGAGAATGAAAAGGTCCTGCTCCTACACCAGCACCTGTTGGCATCCGAATTACAACATCGGCATGCTGACCCCATCGATAATGAATCTTTGCAAGGTTATTTACAATTTGATTAAACCCAACAGATACAAAATCTGCAAACTGCATTTCTACAACCGCCTTATTATTTTCCAAGCTCATTCCCAAAGCAGCACCTATTACAGCACTTTCACATAATGGAGTGTTACGAACACGGTGAACACCATATTTATCTGCAAGCCCTTCAGTTACTTTGAATGCTCCACCATAACCAGCAATATCCTGTCCCATAATCACCAAGTCATCATGCAAGAAAAGACTTTGATCAAGTGCTTCCGTTATGGCATCAATAAAACGAATTGGTTCTGTTCGGTTGGGAACAAATAGTTCTTTCAGCTTAGGACTCGGACTTGGAATATATTTTGCAAATACATCCATCACTTCTTCTTCAATGCCAGAAGTATTTTGTTCAAACGATAAGCCGGCTTTTAATTCAGACTCTATTTTAGATTTATACTCTTCGTTAATCTTTTTTACTTCCTCAGTAGAGATAATATTAGATTGCAATAACCAATCCTCGTAACACTTTATCGGATCTTTTTTTGACCAAGTATCTAATAATTCTGTTGGAACATATTTTATACCACTTGCTTCCTCATGGCCACGCATACGAAAGGTCATGCACTCAATGAGATATGGCTTTTGTTCTTTAATAGAATTTTCACGGGCCTTTTTTATTGTGTCGTAAACCTCTAAAATATTATTGCCATCTATTTTGATGCCTTCAATCCCGTAACCTGCAGCTTTATCAACAAGGGAATTGCATCTATATTGTTCTGACACGGGCGTGCTTAAACCATAACCATTATTTTCAATGATGAAAATAACTGGAAGCTCCCAAACAGCAGCAAGGTTCAACGCTTCATGAAAATCTCCTTCTGAAGTTCCACCATCACCCGTGAATGCCAATGATGCTTTTTCTTGTCCCTTTAATTTATAAGACAATGCGGCGCCGTCAGCAAGTGCTAACTGTGGACCCAAATGGGAAATCATGCCGGCAATAAAATATTCTTTTGAACCAAAATGAAAACTTCGTTCGCGGCCCTTACTGAACCCATCCTTACTTCCCTGCCATTGAAGAAAAAGTTTTTCCAATGTCATACCCCTCACAGTAAACACACCCAAGTTTCGATGCAATGGCATGATCCATTCATCGGATTGCATAGCCATAGCGGCACCAACCGATATTGCTTCTTGCCCTATGCCGCTAAACCACTTGCCAACTTTTCCTTGGCGAAGCAGCACAAGCATTTTTTCTTCTATCATCCGCGGATATAGAATAGCTTTATAAAGTCCAATAAGTTCTTGGTCAGATAACCCTTTGCGTTCAAACTGCATAGCGCCTTAAAGGTCGTTCAGTTTCGGGAAATTATGAAAGGAATATTTTTAAAAAACAGGTTTTTTTATACTACTACTAGCTCATAAAAATCATCTGGGTTAAGATACTTTTTTGCAAGTAATCTAAGCTCGTCAGCATCAATATTTTTAATCGTATCAACAGAATGGTAAAAAAATTGATCATCAAGTCCATTTAAGACAAGGTTCTTCCACCTGCCAATAATTTGGAAAGGACCGTCAAGATCTCCGAGCAAGGTTCCAATCAAATAGTTTTTAACAAGCAGCAATTCCTCCTCTTCTATTTTCCCATCACGAAGCCTTTCCATTTCATGATAAATTTCATGTACTGTAGCAGCAGCCACATCTCTCCCTGCTTCGGTGCTAATCATCCAAGCACTTGCATGTAAGTGGTTCATTAAAAAACTATATATGCCATAGGTATATCCCTTATCCTCGCGGATATTGGTCATTAACCTCGAACCAAAAAATCCGCCATAAAGTGTATTCAACACTTGCACCTTAGGGAAGTCTGGGTGATGCCTATTTGGAAATGGACGTGCAATTCTAATTGCAGCTTGAACCCCATCCTTATCGTTGAGGATATTGCATTTTTTTTCAACAGCAGGAGAAATATCATGGGCAGGTTCAATCAATTGTGTTTTATTCAATGGCATTGTCCCGAAAAACTTATTTAACTGTTCCGCATAGTTCGCTGGTAAAATACCTGCCATGAAAATGGTACAATTCCCATTGATATAATAAGTATCATAATGCTTTTTGAGACTCTCTCGATCGAGGTTGTCATAATCTTCCATTTGGGAATACACACCATATGGATGATTAAATCCAAAAAGCATTTCATCAATTTTTCTGCCGGCAATAAAATCACATTTTTGTAAATTCACTGCAAGCCGCTGCTTCATGTTTTGCTTGTATATCTGCAACTCCTGCTCAGGAAATATAGCATCCAAAAACAATTCCTGAACGATGGGCAATAAATACTCTAGCTGTCGTGTTAAACAATGTAATGAAATGACTGCGGTTTCATTGTAACAGCTTCTATTAAGATATGCCCCATAAAAATCGATCGATTCATTGATTTCATATGCGTTCTTTGTAGATGTACCATTCTTGATTAGAAAATTGGTAGTGGATGCAATATTTTTTTTACTCTCATACCAATTCCCCGCTTTGAAAATCCACTCAATTTGAATTACTTCTTCCGTGCCTGCCTGAATTGAATAAACTGGAACGCCATTGTCCAATTTAAAAACAGTTGGTTTTTTTAATTCAATTTTATACTCAATTGCATCTTTTATATGCGGCGCTTTTTTTCTTTCTGGCATACATTTTTTTTACTTCGTTAAATTATTTTTCTGCCAGATACCAAAGCGTATTGCTGTTTTCAGGAGTCAATATCGTTAAGGCCATTTGATGTATATCTTTTACATTAACATCCTGGTATTTTTTAAATTCAGTATTCATAATCTCGCCATCACCCAATAATTCATAATAGGCAAGGCTTCCAGCCCTGTTCATTACACTCATGTCTTCAAATGCCATCACACTTTCTGTTTTATTTTGAACCTTTTGTAACTCCCTAATATCAATATGATGATTACGCACTTTATCAAGTTCTACTTCAATAGCATTTTCAGCATCTTGTATGTTAACACCTTCAATAAGTTGCCCTTCGATGGTGAATAAACCGCGGTCCATGCTTCCAAAATGATAACAACTGATATTGGCAAATAACTGCTGTTCTTTTACAAGAGATTGATACAACCTTGAAGAAGCTCCTCCGCCAAGAATATCAGACAAGAGATCAGTTGCATGATATTCTTCATCAAGTCTTGCACACATATGCCAGGTTTTGTAAATGGCATTCATGGGAACCTTTTTATGAACAGTCATTCGCCTTGCTTCATGTTGAGTAGATTCCGGTGGAAGTTGCCGTTGGTATTTCTCTCCTGAAGGAATATCCCCAAACCATTTTTCTGCAAGCTCTTTGACCTTTTCCAACTCAACATTACCAGCAACAACAAGAATGGCATTAAGAGGAGTATAATGTTTAAAGAAAAAATTCTTTACATCTTCTAGCTGTGCATTTTCAACATGCGATAGTTCCTTTCCTATTGTCATCCACCTATAAGGATGATTTTTATATGCAAGCTCACGCATGATATGCCATACATCTCCATATGGCTTATTTATGTAGTGTTCTTTAAATTCTTCACATACAACCTTGCGTTGTACATCAAGACTTTTTTTGCTGAAGGCCAAACTTAGCATGCGGTCACTTTCAAGCCAAAATGCTGTCTCGATATTTTCTGCGGGTAGCTGACAATAATAATTGGTTAGATCATTTGTAGTATAGGCATTGTTTTCACCGCCTGCATTTTGTAATGGATCATCATAATCTGGAATATTAATGGACCCTCCAAACATTAAATGCTCAAACAAATGGGCAAACCCGGTCTGCTCAGGATTTTCATCCCTTGCACCAACATCATATAACACATTAACCACAGCCATGGGCGTGCTTTTATCCTCATGAACCAATACCTTAAGTCCGTTTGAAAGTGTGAAACGCTGAAATTGAATCATGCTGCAAATATCCTCAAATAAATTTAAAAGGGTGTATACAAATCAGCAATGGTAAATAATGAAGTTAATTCATCGAATCCTTAATGATTATTGATTCTGTAATCACGCAATTATAAAATACTAATGGTCTTCAATGTTAACAATTTATACTCCCCATTTCTATCTACTAAGAATTTAATTTTTTCTGTGAAAGTTTGAACAATGGTCTTATACCGCTGAAGATTTTTACTAAAGTCATTGTTAACTGAAAGAACCAAATCTCCTACTATAAATCCGGCTTTGTGGGCAGGTGACCCTTCTACTACCTCATCAACTAAAACATGTCCTTCTACAAAAAATAGAGAAAGTCCGGAATAGGTATAATCAAATAAATCCCTGAAATGGGTATTGGGTATAATATGAATTTCATTTTTACCATAATTCAATGTAACATTGAATCTTCGCAACAAATCGTTGCCAATTAACCCGCCTAAGTAAGGGTAAGAGGTTATGTTGTTTTCATCATTGAAAATCAATGTTGGTACTTGATAGAAACGGTAGGGCCCAACCTTTACTTCTTTTATGGTGGTTAACTTCATGTCTAGCTTCCCACCCATCCCTTCTGCTTGGGTAATAACAGGTTTTTTTCTTTTCTTTTTTAAAACCATTGAATCTGATACATATTCTTCAGACATCAGCATGTTAAGCCC
>CAMBGO010000004.1 GCA_945866165.1 Chitinophaga pinensis
CTTACAAGCATGCCCAAAAAAGAAGAAAAAAAATCACCGTTTTTCACAAATCAGATGAATTAGATACATCCAAATTATGGATAGAAACAATAAAAGAAGTTTCTCAAAACTTTAAAGACATCGAAACCCAATTCACTCATGTTGAACAAGGTGCAATTGCATTAATTAGCAACCCTTCAGAATTTGATGTAATTCTTGCTGATACAATTTTTGGGAATGTTATAAGCTCTATTACAAGTGCTGTTGCAGGCTCAAGGGGCATGCTGCCTTCTGCAAGTATTGGTGAAAAAAATGGATTATTTGAAACTGTTCTTGGAGCTTGCCCTGAATCAGCGGGTAAAGACATTGCCAACCCCATCGGATCAATCCTTTCCGCTGCAATGATGCTCAGGCATTTTGGATTAAAAGATGAAGTTGAAAAAATAATACATGCAGTTGAATGGACAGTCGAACATGGATTTGTGACAAAAGACATTGACCCAGTTAATTTTTATTTCACAACAACAATTGGTGAAATGATATGTGATCATATTCAAAACAGTTCATTGGAATCTGTTCACCTTGAAAACATACAATTAAGAAAATCTACCATCATATAAAATAAATGACATACTACAACAACGATACTATCATTTACCAAAATGGTGCTTATGTAAAAGCAGCAGATGCAAAAATTGATTTATACAGTCAATCAATGCACTATGGCTATTCTGTTTTTGAAGGAATTCGTTCCTATAAATCCATTTCAGGCGATACCAAGATTTTCAAGGAGAAAGAACACTTTGAAAGACTAAAGAATTCTGCATTGGCTATCAACATGCCATTTACATTTGATACCAATGAATTAATTCAAGCAACATACGAAGTACTTAGATTGAATAACTTGTCGGATGCATACATACGCCCACTAGTATATGCGCCCTCCAACATGACATACGCCCTTAACACTGAATCTTTCATTGTCATTCAAACATGGGCCATGCAACCTTTTCTTGGAGACCGACTCCTAAGAATCATGAAATCTTCCTTCCAACGCCCAAATCCAAAAGGATTTAAGATACATGCTAAAGCAGGAGGTCACTACGTGAATTCAATTATTGCATCCCAAGATGCAAAAATGAACGGATATGATGAAGCACTGCTTGAAGATATGGATGGGTATATTGCTGAAGGTCCCGGGGCAAATGTATTTTTAGAAAAAAACAACAAAATTTCTACCCCCAGCCTTGGCAACATTCTTCCTGGCATAACAAGATCAACTGTCTTAGAGATATGCGAGGACTTTGGAATTCCGGTTGAAGAGAAAAAAATTACTGAAAGTGATTTAAAAAAAGCAGACAACGCTTTTTTTTGCGGCACAGCAGTAGAAGTAATAGGCTGGCAAAGTATTGATGATGTTGTTTTTCCAAATCCCTGGGAAAAAAGTATTTCATATATTATTGAAAAAGCATACAAATCGCTTGTGAGAATAGACATTCCTGAATATGAAGCGCAAAGAAAAGCATATCTAAACAAAAAATAATTTGATATAAAATGGAGATAAATAAATATAGTAAAACTATAACCCTAGATCCTACACAGCCGGCTGCACAGGCCATGTTCTATGGTATTGGACTAACTGATGCAGACCTTGAAAAAGCGCAAGTGGGTATTGCAAGTATGGGCTATGATGGGAACACCTGTAATATGCATTTGAATGGTTTGGCCGCTGACATCAAAAAAAGTGTTTGGGAAAATGACCTTGTTGGATTGATTTTTAATACCATTGGTGTAAGCGATGGAATGTCCAATGGAACAGATGGAATGAGATATTCACTAGTGAGCAGAGACGTTATAGCAGATTCAATAGAAACAGTTTGTGGCGCGCAGTACTACGATGGATTGATTACGGTACCTGGATGTGACAAAAATATGCCTGGTTCAATCATGGCGATGGCAAGATTAAACAGACCATCCATCATGGTATATGGAGGAACAATCGCACCAGGACATTATAAAGGTGAGGATCTCAATATTGTTTCTGCATTTGAAGCATTGGGAAAGAAAATTGCAGGACAACTTGATGATGCTGATTTCAAAGGCATTGTAATGAATTCATGTCCAGGTGCAGGTGCTTGTGGAGGAATGTATACAGCTAATACCATGTCGTCTGCAATTGAAGCACTTGGTATGAGCCTACCCTACTCTTCTTCAAACCCTGCGTTGAGTGAAGCTAAAAAAAGAGAATGTATTGATGCAGGTAAAGCAATCAGAAATTTATTGGAAAAAGACATCAAACCGTCTGACATTATGACCAGAGAAGCATTTGATAATGCACTTACAATCATAATGGCACTTGGTGGATCAACCAATGCAGTATTACACTTTATTGCAATGGCACATAGCATCGACATCAAACTAACACAGGATGATGTACAAGCTATTAGTAATAAGGTGCCTGTTATCGCAGATTTTAAACCAAGCGGGAAATACTTAATGGAAGACCTTCACAATATTGGCGGTGTTCCAATGGTGATGAAATATTTACTATCAAAAGGAATGCTACATGGAGACTGCATGACTGTTACAGGAAAAACGTTGAAGGAAAATCTTGAATCGATTCCAGACATCGAATTTGATAAACAAAAAATTATCTTCACAATTGAAAATCCAATAAAGAAAACAGGGCATCTTCAAATACTTTACGGAAACATTGCAGAAGGTGGTAGTGTTGCAAAAATAAGTGGGAAGGAAGGTGATAAATTCTCAGGTCCAGCAAGGGTTTTCAATGGTGAGAAAGAGCTTATTGCGGGCATCAGCAGTGGTCGAGTGCAAAAAGGAGATGTTGTCGTGATTCGTTATGTCGGTCCAAGAGGAGCCCCAGGAATGCCAGAAATGCTAAAACCCACCTCTGCAATCATTGGGGCTGGACTGGGTAAAGATGTAGCACTAATAACAGATGGAAGGTTCAGCGGTGGCACACACGGATTTGTTGTTGGACATATCACACCAGAAGCATTCGATGGAGGAAACTTATGCATTATAGAAGATGGAGACATGATTGAAATTGATGCAAATAAAAACTCACTTAACCTTCTTGTTTCTACAGATATAGTTGAAAAGAGAAAAGCCGCATGGAATCAACCTCCTTTGAACGTATCCAAAGGAATATTATATAAATACGCTAAACAAGTAACCACTGCCGCAGAAGGCTGTATCACGGATAAATAAAGAAAATATGCAAACTGAAATACTAGACCGACAAAAGAAAGCCCAAGAAGAAAATGCTGAAATAACAGGTAGCCAAGCATTGCTTGAAGCCTTGATTATTGAAGGCGTTAATACCATTTTTGGATACCCTGGTGGAGCAATCATGCCAATATATGATGCCTTGTATGATTACAATGATAAGCTAGAACATATCCTTGTAAGACATGAACAAGGCGGAATCCATGCAGGACAAGGCTATGCTAGAACATCTGGTAAAACAGGTGTTGTTTTTGCTACAAGCGGACCTGGTGCAACAAATCTAGTAACCGGACTTGCAGATGCAATGATAGATTCAACACCACTTGTTTGTATTACAGGACAAGTATTTGCACACCTGCTTGGAACGGATGCATTTCAGGAAACAGATGTGATCAACATCACTACTCCTGTTACAAAATGGAATCATCAGATCACTGATGCAAATGAAATACCAGAAGTGCTTGCAAAAGCATTTTACATTGCAAAAAGTGGAAGACCCGGTCCTGTTCTTATCGACATTACAAAAAATGCCCAGTTACAAAAATTTAACTACAGCGGTTATAAAAAATGCACACATATACGAAGCTATAGACCTAAGCCAATAATCCGCGAGGAATATATCAAAGCAGCCGCAGACATGATCAACAAGGCTCAAAAACCTTTTGTCATTTTTGGACAAGGCGTTATCCTTGGTGAAGCTGAACAAGAATTCAAACAATTTATTGAAAAAGGCGGTTTGCCTGCAGCATGGACTATCCTAGGATTAAGTGCACTAGAAACTGACCATCCACTAAATGTTGGAATGTTGGGTATGCATGGAAATTACGGGCCCAATGTAATGACAAACCAATGTGATGTGTTGATTGCAGTAGGTATGCGATTTGATGACAGGGTTACAGGAAGACTGGATAGGTATGCTAAGCAAGCCAAGGTTATTCACTTGGATATAGATCCTTCTGAGATTGATAAAAATGTAAAAGCAGATGTACCTGTTTGGGGCGACTGCAAACAAACCCTGCCAATGATTACAAACCTACTTGAAAAAAGAAACCATGAAAATTGGTTGAATGGGTTCACAGAATGCATGAAGCAGGAAGTCGAAGCTGTTATTGATGAAGAGATGCATCCAAAGACAGATGTTTTGACAATGGGTGAAGTGATTGATCAATTGAATGAACTTACAAAAGGAGATGCCGTTATCGTTACGGATGTCGGACAACATCAAATGGTGGCATGTCGTTATGCGAAATTTACCAAATCTAAAAGCAATATCACTTCTGGTGGATTGGGTACCATGGGCTTTGCCCTACCAGCAGCTATAGGTGCAAAATATGGAGCAAAAGACAGAACCGTTGTTGCAGTAATAGGCGATGGTGGTATACAAATGACCATCCAAGAGCTCGGCACGATCATGCAGAATAATATCAACGTAAAAATCCTAATTCTAAATAATCGCTTTCTTGGCATGGTAAGACAATGGCAACAGTTATTTCATGAAAAGAGATACTCGTTTGTAAATATTGAAAGTCCAGACTATGTTGCAGTTGCTAAAGGATATCGGATTGAGGGCAATTCAATTGAAGACAGAAGTAAACTAGTATCTGCTCTTGACACAATGTTAAAACATGATGGACCATATTTGTTGGAGGTATTCGTTGGAAAAGAAAACAATGTATTTCCAATGGTTCCACAAGGTTGTGGCGTATCTGAAGTAAGATTAAAATAAATAATATGAAACAGGAATTCACTATAACTATTTATACAGAGAACCAAGTGGGATTGCTAAACAGAATTGCTATTCTATTTTCGAGAAGAAAAATAAATATCGAAAGCCTTAATACTTCACCCTCTGAAGTAGAAAGCATCCACCGTTTTACCATTGTAATATCTGAAACGGAAGAAGTGGTAAGAAAAATTGTACGCCAAATTGAAAAACAAGTTGATGTATTAAAAGCATATTATAATACAAATGATGAAATCATTTGGCAAGAATTGGCTTTGTACAAAGTACCCACTGAAATAATTGCAGAAAAAGTAAAAGTTGAAAGATTGTTACGGACCTATGGTGCAAGGGCTGTTGTAATAAGAAAAGATTATACCATTTTTGAAACAACAGGTCAAAGAGAAGAAACAGATACGCTAATAAAGGTACTGGAGCAATTTAGCTTAATTGAATTTGTAAGGAGCGCCCGTGTTGCTATTATAAAAGATAGCAAAGGATTTCATGAAAAACTAAAAGAATTTGAACAAGCAGAACCACAAATAAAAAACATTGAGAAAACCGCAATTTTAGATGAAGCGGATACTAAGATAGTATAGAACCCTACATTACTAATTAAACTAAAACAACTAAACTAGCGTATTATGGCAAAATTAAATTTCGGAGGAGTAGAAGAAAATGTAGTAACACGTGAAGAATTTCCACTAGCAAAAGCCCAAGAGGTATTGAAAAATGAGGTGGTTGCAGTAATTGGATATGGAGTCCAAGGCCCTGGCCAGGCACTTAACCAAAAAGAAAATGGAATCAACGTTATTGTTGGTCAACGGAAAAATTCAAAGTCTTGGGACAAGGCCGTAAATGATGGTTTTGTTCCAGGTGTTACACTTTTTGAAATAGAAGAAGCCCTTGAAAAAGGAACGATCATATGTTATCTTTTGAGTGATGCAGCACAAATAGCTATGTGGCCTACAGTAAAAAAACATCTAACTCCAGGAAAGGCATTGTACTTTTCACATGGCTTTGGCATAACCTATAAAGAGCAAACAGGAATTATTCCACCAACAGATGTAGACGTTTTTCTTGTTGCACCAAAAGGCTCCGGAACTTCTTTGAGAAGAATGTTCCTTCAAGGAAGGGGGCTTAATTCTAGCTACGCCATTTTCCAGGATGCTACAGGAAAAGCATATGACAGGGTTGTTTCTTTAGGAATAGCCATTGGAAGTGGATACTTGTTTGAAACAAATTTCAAGAAAGAAGTATATAGCGACTTAACAGGCGAGAGAGGTACATTAATGGGAGCAATCCAAGGTATCTTTGCAGCACAATACCAGGTGCTTCGTGAAAGAGGTCACACCCCTTCTGAGGCTTTTAACGAAACCGTTGAAGAACTTACTCAATCACTCATGCCACTTGTTGCAGAGAATGGAATGGATTGGATGTATGCCAACTGTTCTACAACAGCTCAGAGAGGTGCATTGGATTGGTGGAAGAAATTCAGGGATGCAACAGCGCCAGTTTTCAATGAACTTTACGACAGTGTTGCCGCAGGAAAAGAAAGTCAACGCAGCATTGACAGCAATTCACAAATAGATTATAGAGAAAAACTGGACCTTGAACTCAAAGAACTCAGAGAAAGTGAAATGTGGCAAGCTGGAAAAACCGTAAGAAGTCTTCGCCCGGAAAACCAAGGAAACTAAAAAACTAACATTTACAAAGGAGCAGTACTAATCTGCTCCTTTTTTTATTATATGAATTAGAGAGACTTAATTCATGAAATCATTTCAAAAGGATTTCTCAACAAATGGCATCTAAGAAATGAACCAGCTATACTATATTTGTAAAAATTATCAATTCACATGAATCTTCACGAATACCAAGCAAAAGAACTGTTGAAAAAATACAATGTGCCAGTACAAGAAGGCGTGGCATGTAATAGTGTTGAAGAGGCAGTTACAGCCTATGAAGAAATTAAAGAAAAGAGTGGAAGTAAATTTGCCGTTATTAAAGCCCAGATACATGCTGGCGGTCGTGGTAAAGGACTTGTAAAAGAAACAGGAATTAATGGTGTAAAAGTTGGCAAAAGCAGTGAAGATATAAAAGAATTTGCGTCTAAAATATTGGGCGGAACCTTGGTAACAGTTCAGACAGGTCCTACCGGTAAAGTTGTTAGCAAAGTGCTTGTTGCACAAGACATGTATTACGATGGACACTCAGAAAGGCTTGAATTCTATTTGTCTATTTTACTTGATCGTAGCAGCGGACAAAATGTTATTATTTATAGTACCGAAGGTGGAATGAACATTGAAGATGTTGCGCACAATACACCTGAGAAAATTCACAGAGAACTTGTTCACCCTTCAGGAGGTCTCCTACCCTTTCAAGCAAGAAAAATTGCCTTCAATTTAGGACTAAGTGGAGATGCATTTAAGAACATGGTAAAATTTGTTAGCAATCTTTATACTGCATTTGTTGGACTTGATTGTTCAATGGTTGAAATCAATCCATTATTTAAGGCTGCTGACGACAAAATTATTGCAGTTGATTGCAAAATGAATTTAGATGACAATGCCTTGGTTCGTCATCCTGATATTGCTGCGATGAGGGATATTTCAGAAGAAGATCCAACTGAAGTTGAAGCCGGTGAATTCAATTTGAATTTCGTTAAGCTCGATGGAAATGTTGGCTGTATGGTAAATGGTGCTGGATTGGCAATGGCAACAATGGATATGATTAAACTAAGTGGAGGGGAGCCTGCTAACTTTCTTGATGTTGGAGGAACAGCCAATGCACAAACTGTTGAGGCAGGATTTAAAATCATTATGAAAGACCCAAATGTGAAAGCCATTCTGATAAATATATTTGGAGGCATCGTTCGTTGTGACAGGGTTGCGTCTGGCGTAATTGAAGCCTACAAAAATCTTGGTAATATTAAAATCCCTATTATCGTGAGATTACAGGGAACAAATGCAACAGAAGCCAAAAAACTAATTGATGAAAGCGGACTAAAAGTTCAAAGTGCCATTCTATTGAGCGAAGCTGCAGACCTTGTAAAAAAGGCAGTTGCATAATTTCGCTAAACAAATAAATTAATGACCAAGACAGCCTCAATCATCTTCATTGTTTTTATACTTCCTTTGGCGTTGTTCTCTCAAAGAAAGAATGAAAGTTTCAAGTACCATATCAAAAAAACAAGTTCCCCAATAAAAATTGATGGTGAAATAGATCCCGTTTGGAATGAAACTGAGACAGCATCTGACTTCAACATGGTGTTGCCAATGGACACCAGTAAAGGCTTTGTGAGAACAGAGGTAAAAATGACTTATGACAACGATCAGCTTTACCTTATTGCAATCTGTTATGTAGATGAAGGACAGCCTTTCATGGTTGAATCATTAAAAAGGGATTTCAGCTTTGGAAAAAATGATAACTTTTTACTCTTCATGGATCCTTTTGATGACCAAACAAATGGATTTAGCTTTGGATCCAATGCTGCAGGTGCACAATGGGATGGCATCATGTATAATGGAGGAAGTGTAGATTTGAGCTGGGATAATAAATGGTCTTCCAATGTTAAAAATTACCCTGACAAATGGATTTGGGAAGCTGCTATCCCTTTCAAAACCATCCGATATAAAAAGGGAATAAAAAATTGGGGAATAAATTTTAGTCGACTTGACATCACAAAAGCTGAAAAGTCTAGCTGGGCACCCGTTCCAAGACAATTTCCCACCGCTTCACTCGCATACACTGGTCAGCTGTTATGGGACCAACCTCCCCCTGAAATAGGTTCAAATATTTCAATAATACCATATATGTTAGGTGGTGCTTCAAAAAATTATGAAAAGAATACACCTAGTAACTATAGAAAACAAATCGGTCTTGATGCTAAAGTTGCGGTTACTTCAGCATTAAATCTTGACCTGACCATTAATCCGGATTTTTCACAAGTTGAAGTTGATAGACAGGTTACCAATCTTGATAGATTTGAATTATTCTTTCCAGAAAGGAGACAATTCTTCTTGGAAAATGGTGACCAGTTCTCCAATTTCGGATATACCACCATCAGGCCTTTCTTTTCAAGAAGGATTGGATTAAATGCACCCATACAATTTGGTGCGAGGCTCAGCGGAAAATTAAATAAGGAATGGAGAATGGGCTTCATGAATATGCAAACTGAAAGGGTTGCAAGTACGCTCACGCCTTCCCAAAACTACACTGTAATGGCATTGCAGCGAAAAGTTTTTGCAAGATCAAATATTGGATTACTAATTGTAAATAGGGATCAAATTTTGCAAAGAAATGAAAAAGATCCATCATACCTAACCAATCCGTATAATAGAAATATTGGATTGGAATACAATCTGGCATCATCTAATAATCTCTGGACCGGTAAAGCAGTGATATTACGATCATTTGCTAAATCAAACACAAAAGAAGATTGGGTTCATGCTGCAAATATTCAATATAGCAGCAGAAAGTGGAATGTAAGTTGGCAACAAGAGTATGTAGGAAAGCAGTATACTGCTGAAGTGGGTTACGTGCCAAGAAAAGACTATTTCAAAGCATCTCCTTCCATCACAAGAATCTTTTTCAGCAGAAATAAAAAAGTAACAAGTCATGCTGTAAAACTTTTTTCTTTTAATTTTTTCTCAAGTCAACTGAAATCAACAGACAATACCTCTGTGCTCATGTACACTTTAACGCTTAGAAATCAATCTACATTTACTCAATGGATTTCTAATGATTATATAAAATTATTACAGCCTTTTGATCCAACTAATTTTGGGAAAGACACATTGGCCACCGGCACCAAGCATCAATGGAATGCCATTGGAACAGAATTCGCCTCGAAGCCACAGCAATTATTTACGTATCAATTTTCAACACGTATTGGAGGATATTATGCCAATGGAAGAAGATTCTTCATAAGCTCTGACTTGGGATATCGCATTCAACCTTATGTAAGCATATCACTTAGCACTAGTTATAATAATATATCTCTTCCAAAACCATGGAATACAACAAACTTTTGGCTTGTTGGTCCAAGATTCGATGTGACTTTTACAAATACGTTGTTCTTCACAACATTCATACAATACAATAACCAACAGAAAAATATTAACCTCAACACGAGGTTTCAGTGGAGGTACAAGCCAGCGTCAGACATCTATTTAGTGTATACAGACAACTACTTCCCAGCCCCATTCAATGTAAAAAATAGGGCAGTTGTGTTGAAATTCAATTATTGGTGGAATTTATAGCACTAACTAAAGGAATTATCCATTATCGGATTGATCAATTTAGCAGCTATTTTATGTTTCAATCCTCAGTGCTTAATTACATTTTTTTTGCATCTTCCAAAAACTTAGCCAATCCTATATCCGTGAGTGGATGCTTAAGTAAGCCCAAGATTGAATCAAGAGGACAAGTGCAAATATGAGCACCCGCTTCTGCAGATCGAACAATATGTAGAGGATTACGAATAGAAGCTGCAAGTATTTCAGTATTAAAACCTTGAACTGAAAAAATATGGGCTAATTGCTCAATCAATGCAATTCCATCCCAACTACTATCATCTATTCTACCTATAAATGGTGAGACGTAGGCTGCTCCTGCTTTTGCAGCCAAAATAGCTTGTCCCGCAGAAAAAACAAGGGTACAATTTGTCCTGATGCCATTATCAGTAAACCACTTTATGGCCTTAATGCCATCCTTAATCATAGGTATTTTTACAACAATATTTTTATGAATTGCAGCCAACTTCTTACCCTCTTCAACCATAGATACATAATCAGTTGAAAGCACTTCAGCACTCACATCTCCGTCAACCAATGCACATATATCGGCGTAATGCTTTAATATATTCGCTTCACCTTTGATTCCCTCTTTTGCCATGAGAGAAGGGTTGGTGGTTACTCCATCAAGTATTCCTAAATCATTTGCTTCTTCGATATGGGCAAGGTTGGCTGTATCAATAAAAAATTTCATACTGCTTTTTGTATATGTTACTAAAAATTTAAAAAAAATGGCAGGTTTATTACATCGCACCGCTCAACCACCTACCCTTGCTACCTTCCGGTCCTGGGGGAGTTCAGCAGGAGCTGGTCGTGTAAGACCTGCCGATGCAAATATAAGAAATTTAAAAGGCCTTTAGAAAATACCCGAGTAGAAATCTAAAATCTATAAAACATCAGCGAAGCCCTCGGTTAAACTGGCTATTTACTTGCCTAACGGCGAATAATTCATCGTAACGTCCTCCGAGCGGCCTATAATAAACTAGCACCATGTATGAATTTTCTGTTTCCCAGGTATCATTTTCTGTTTTTGAAAGAACAAACCTGTTTTTCCCATTGAATATTTCCTTGGTAGCATACTGATAATCATAATAACCCTGCTTTAAAAACATATCAGTCTCATAAACACCTTTTTCTTCATTAAACTCCATCACTGCAGAAGGGTCTTTGCCATAATTTGTAAGCTCTCCAAAAACCACAAGATCTTGATTATTGAAACGTACACCACCGGATGGTCTATAGGTGAAATGGACTTTTGCATAATCAGCATTCCAAAGAGGATTAATATTTTCTATGGTTTCATTTATAAACATTCCATTGAGATCGTTATAATAAAAATACTGTCTAGGCATCCGAGGTAAATCCTCTTTAACAAATAAGCTAAAGCTACTATCAGTATTTTGCTGCTTTCTTATCCTATCACCTAATAACCTGAAACTTCGGAGATTCAACCACCTAAATTCCTTTCCTGCTGGAAAGATCATCTCCATTTCATTGGAGTATTGAAGTTGCTCAGGCCTTATAAACGTAGGGCTAGTAAGTGTTATATGATTATCCCAACGAAAATTTTGAAGTATTTTTAATTGCACCTGCTGCTGGGGATAACGTACTTCAAAATTCTTTGTATCGATTTGTACCTGCAACCTGTGATGGGATTGAAAATACTGTTGGGTAAATGGCTGGGAAACTTGTACTGCAATGCTTATTTTAGGATCTACAACGAGCAATCTTTTTGTGAATGCTACCCTGCTTGTATCACCATTTAGAAAAACACTTAAAATATAATTACCAGATTTTATAGGCTGAAGATTTCTATCTGGAAAAATTGCCAGGTAATGAGTATATCTTGTTAAAGAAATAGATGAATTTCGATAGGTACTTATCCGAGCTTGGCTGTATCCCCTCACATAATCAAAATAACTCAATTGTGCAGGGGTCCAATCTGCATTACATAAGCGAATGCTAAAAAAATAATTTTTTACACCGCCATCCACGTCGTCAAAATCCAGCATTAGCTTATCGGAAGAATTCAACGTATAAATAGGATAAGAAAGTGGTTCACCATACCGACTAAACTTAATTGTTTTGATAGATGACATAAATACTTCATCGGGTAGTCTTTGGGAAAAGACAAATAAAACGTTGGATAAAAAAAGAAAGCAAAAAAAGCAATTTCTCATGGTCAGTGTTTCAAGTGTAATTTAATCAATTTATTGGGGACAAATTAAAGCACTGTAATAATTTGACAGACAGGGATAAAGCCTCCCCTGTATGAACAATGAATTGTATTTTTACATAAGAACCAAGTCAATTGAATCTACCATTATTTATAGCAAAGCGCCTTATGGCCGGAAAGGAAAAGGCATTTTCTACATTCATCATGCGTATTTCCATAGCTGCAACTACCATTAGTGTTGCAGCAATGATCGTATCAATGTCATTTATAAATGGATTTCAGGAAGTAATAGCAGATAAAATATTCGGATTTTGGGGGCATATTAGGATACAACACTTCGAACCATTAAAGACAACTATTGCTGAGGAAACTCCTTTAAAGCGGGACTCAATAACAGAGGATTACCTAAAACACCTAGACAATATTGAATCTGTAAGTACCTATGTAACGAAATCTGCTATTTTGAACGCCAATGGAACAATTGAAGGTGTTTTAATGAAGGGCGTTTCAGGTGAATACACATTTAATCGGATCAATTCATTTTTGACTAAGGGGCATTGGCCTAATTTCAGCGATTCAAACTATAGCAATGAAATAGCAATATCAGCATATACTGCCAACCAGTTACAAACAGACATTGGTAGAAACATATTCATTTATTTTATACAATCAGATGGCTCAGCCCCAAGAACAAGAAAACTCAAGGTTTCTGGAATATTTAAAACTGGTATCGACGTATATGACAGGTTATACGCTTTGGGAGATATTCGACTTATTCAAAGATTAAACGGATGGGATCAACAAGAAATTGGCGGATATGAGGTTGTGCTTAAAGATCATAAAAAAGTTGACTCGACCTCTTCTAAAATATATGATGGACTTCCTGCAGGCATGAATTCGTTAACTCTTAGAGAGTTGTCACCAGAAATATTTGACTGGCTTAATCTGCAGGAAACAAACAAATACATTTTAATAAGCATCATGGTGCTAGTAGCAATGATCAACTTAATAACCTGCCTAATAATAATGGTGCTAGAGCGTACTTCAATGATTGCATTACTAAAGTCATTGGGTGCCAAAAACGGAATGATACAAAAGATATTTATCACCTACGGTGTTGGCATCTGTGGTATTGGAATTGCTGCTGGGACTGCATTGGGACTTTCCGTATGTTACCTTCAAAAAATAACAGGATTTATTCGCCTAAATGAAGAAGCTTACTATGTTCATGTTGCACCTGTTAAAATAGAATTGATAGATATTCTTTCCATATCAATAGGAACTGCAATCGTTGCATTCTTAATACTGTTGATTCCATCTGCAATCAGCAAAAAAATAAACCCATCAAAGGCGCTTCGGTTTAAATGATTTTAGCGGGATGCGTGCGAAAGAATGATCCCCGCTGCTACCGATGCATTTAATGATTCAGCATTCCCTAATTTCGGAATTGTTATTTTTTTTGTGGCCAGCTTACTGATTTTTTCAGAAACCCCTCTTGATTCATTTCCAATCACAAGCACGAATGGTTGCCTGAATTCGAGATCAAAAAGTGACTCCCCATTCAACTCGGCTGTATATATTGGCACTTCACCCAAGTTTTTTAAAACCGAATCCAATTCCAAATAAAAAATACTCAAGCGCATCAAGCTTCCCATAGATGCCTGTACAACTTTTGGAGAAAATGCATCAGAAGTATCAACCGAACATATAATTTGCTTAACACCAAACCAATCTGCAGTCCTTATGATCGTACCCAAATTACCAGGATCTTGAATCTGATCTAACACGAGGGTTAGCCCATTTGAAAATGATGGAATCAGTTCTATTGTTGGCATAGAAACCAATGCCAATACCTCATTTGGCGTTTGTAAAAATGAAACTCTTTCAAGAAATTGCAGATCAATACAATTTATGGAATTATACTTTTTAACAATTTCTGTTCGATCATTAATCCAAGTCTCAATAGCAAATATTCGAACAATTCTATCAGGAAAATTGAGTAAAAGCTCATCAACCATCTTTACCCCTTCTACAACAAACAAACCTTCTTCTTCCCTTTGTTTTTTGTGGGCTAAACTTTGAATATATTTGACATCAGATTTGGTCATCGTTTTCCAAATAAAATTGGCAACTCCTGTGGTTTTTAAAAAAATTTTCTCAACTGTCGCATCATACTTCCTGCTGGCATTTCTTATTGCAGGTTGTACTGTGGTGACCCGACATCCCAGAGGGAGTGCCTTTTTTTTCGAAAATAACATAAAAATCAATGGTAATATAAAGCATCAGAAAAAGAATGAAATAAAAACAAGGCTCTTTTCTCAAATTGAAGACAGTGCACAAATAAAAGTAGCTTCAAAAATACCTTGGCCTTATTTCCCTTTTGTAATACCAGTATCAGTGATGGAGAGTCCAACAGTTTTCGACATACAAAAGGTCATTGCATCGACAGTAAACATGAAAAATAGCTTATCAAGTATTGGTTATCGGAGAAATAGTATTTCCTATAAAATTGATACATTAATAAAAAAGAAACAACTCAGAATAAAAACAAATTATATAGTAAACGCTGGGCCTACTTATAGACTTGATTCAATTAGTTATGCTTTTGAAGATTCAATAATGCAAGGCATCATAAACCGAAATAAGTCAGCATCATTCACCAATAAAGGTGATGAGTTTGATTATTCGCTTGTAGACCAGGAAATTAATAGACTCATTGACTTGTTTCAAAACAATGGTTATTATAAAATATCAAGAGAAGATATCACTGCGGAAGCTGATACCAATTATGCAGAATTACTTGATGCAACACTTGACCCAATTGAGTACGCAACAGTTCTTGCCAAAATATCGCTAAAACAAGACAAACCTGAAGTGGACCTGTATTTCAGAACAACAAAAAATATTGATACCAATCATCTCAAGCAATACACTATTGGCCAATTCACCGTTTATCCTGACGTTTCTGTTGAGGATACAATTCAATTTACAAATAGGAAAGATAGCAGTGCAGTTTCTGTTATTTCGCTTCATAACACTTTTAATAATAATTTTATAAAGTCATTTATTGAACTAAGACACGATGAATATTATAAAAGGGAGAACTATAGCAAAACACTGAATAATTTCAATAAACTAGGAGCTTGGCAAAACATAAACCTCACCTCAGAAACAATAGACAGTGTTCAACGCATCAATTACATACTGAAGATGCAGCCATCAAAAAGACAGTTTTTTAGCATCGACTTTGAAGGCAGCAGCATATTAAATACTTCTCAGCTAATTCAAGTAGGAAATGGCAAAGTGGGAACTGCAACTAATTTTACCTTACGCAATAGGAACATAGCAAAAAAGGCGATTCAATTTGAAAATAGTTTACGAACAGGAATTGAATTCAATAATTTTAAAAAGATTTTATCCGGGCAGATAACGCTGGCAAACAGGCTCACATTCCCATGGCTTGTTGCACCCGGAAGTGAAAAATTCAAAACCCATTTTCAGCAAGCTAGAACGATTGTATCAGCAGACATATCTTATATCAACAGGTTTCGGTTTTTCCAACTCAATACGTTCAATACTTTTTTGGGATATGATTGGAAACCAAATCAAAGTACCAGTTGGCAAATCAGGCCAATTAATTTAGAATACACACAATTTCGGCCAGACAGTCTTTTCCTTGAATCAATCAAAAACTTTCCGTTGCTCTTGTATACATACAACAATGGATTGCTAATTGGAATGAATATGCAGGTTATCAGAAACCTCAATCCCAATGCTAAAAAACACATTAGCACATTAAAGCTATATGCTGAGGAGAGTGGTTTAACAACGGGATTAATTTTTAAAGAGCTTACAAACAAAGGAAAAGTACTTGAAAACCTATATCGATTTTTTAAGATGGATGCTGAATTCAAGCACACGATTAATTTTTCCAAAACAAGCATGCACTTCAGAACTTTTGCTGGTGCAGGATTTGCATTCCCAACTGCATCAAGAAAGGGACAAGTAACACTTCCATTCTTCAAAAGTTATATTGCAGGAGGCCCTAATAGCATGAGGGGCTGGTCGATCCGAAAGCTGGGAATTGGCTCAAATGTATTTTATGATACAGTTGCGTTAGGTACTTTCAATGATAAATATGCAGATGTACAGCTAGAGGCAAATGCTGAATATCGATTTAATCTTTTCCAATTCTATGGATTCTGGATGCGCGGTGCAGCTTTTACTGATATTGGAAATATCTGGTATCGAAACGATTTGGATGGAACCCTTGAAAATGCTGGATTTAGTTTAAACAGACTTGGCAAAGACATTGCCATCGCTTCCGGTTTGGGCGCTCGTGTAGACTTCAATTATTTTCTTTTACGATTTGACCTAGGCTTTCCAATCAAAGACCCAAGGTATAGTCCTTCTCATGTTGGAAACCCAAACATTCAAAGATTTTACACTGATAGAGAAGGAGGATGGTTCGTGAAAAATGTTTGGAACAAACCTACTTTTCAGTTTGCCATTGGATATCCTTTCTAACACTATTTTTCAGAAAACTTTAATTGCATTTTTTGAACCATGCTGTAGGTTGCAGGACAATACTCGATATTCTGCTTATGAACATGGATGTAATCTATCATTCGCTTCTTAGATAAATGAGGAAACCCTGCACAATCTGAAGGCCTGATTTCATAAATAGAACACATATGGGTTTTCTTATCAAGAAATTGACATGGTCTTTTTACATTCATCCAATCACCGTTACGATCCTTTTCCAACCATTTTTCTTTGAATTCACTTGGGGTTTGATCGAAATGAGCAGAAATGCGATCAATATCCTTCTTGGTAAAAGTGGGCGTCATGGATTTGCAACAATTTGCACATGAAAGGCAATTAATTTCAGCCCAAACCTCTTTTTCAATCACTTCTGCCATCTTATCTAATCCCCTCGGTTGAGTACGCAGAAGCTTTGAAAGAAATGATCTCATCTTTAATTTATTCTTTCCAAATTTGATCTTTAGTGAGCGAACGTACATTGATTGCATATGGCTGTTGAAATAAATGTTAATATTGAGGAACGAATTTATATCAATAAGTTGTCATTCTATCAACAAGCCAATGAAATAACCTTACAATGTGGAACAGTTACAAGAAAGGATTTATAATGCATCTACAGCTTGAGAAATCGCTTTCTAAGAATACCGTTGAAGCATACACCTTAGACCTCGATAAACTCATCCAATACATCTCTTTAAATAATATTCAGGCAGGACCAGCAGATATAAAACTCAAAGACCTTCAATCATATTTAAAATGGATTGCAGAACTAGGTATGAGTGAAAGGTCTCAAACAAGAATCCTCTCAGGCATTAAGTCTTTTTACCGCTACTGCCTCCAGGAACAAATTACTAAAACAGATCCTACTGAACTTCTTTCTGCGCCCAAACAAAAAAAAGTACTTCCAGATACTCTCACATTCGAGGAAATCGAACTGGTTATTTCCATGATCGACCAAAGCAAACCTGAAGGTGTCAGAAACAAAGCAATACTTGAAATTCTTTATAGCTGCGGACTAAGAGTAAGTGAAGCAATTGGTATGAAAAGATCCAACCTTTACTTGGATATCGGTTTCGTCAGGGTAATTGGCAAAGGTGACAAAGAAAGACTTATTCCGATTGGCGCGGAAGCTTCAAAATATATTCAAATTTATTTATCTCAGATTAGGGTTCATTTAGTTCCAACAAAAGGGAATGAAGACATCCTGTTTCTAAATAGAAGGGGCTCGTCATTATCGAGGGTAATGATATTTTATATAATAAAGGAGCTTACACTCAAAGCAGGCATAAAAAAAAGCATATCCCCACATACTTTCAGGCATTCATTTGCAACTCATCTTGTAGAAGGTGGAGCTGATCTGAGGGCAGTCCAAGAAATGTTAGGACATGAAAGCATTACAACAACTGAAATCTATACGCACCTCGACAGAAGCTTCCTAAGAGAAACCCTCAATAAATATCATCCAGGCTTTAAAAAGTAATTTGAATTTATTAGAACAAAATGTAGCTGAATATTGTGTTAAATTGCATAAAATATGCTTCACATGAAAAAAATCATTCTATTATTATTGACAAGTGCCTCTATTTACTTTGCTGGGGCACAATCTTTGAAAACCCCAGCCTCATCAACAACCCAAACCATTAAACAAGAATTTGGCCTTGGAGGTATTGAGTTATCCTATGCAAGACCAAATATGAAAGGACGCGCCATCTTTGGCGACCTTGTTCCTTTTGGAGCCATCTGGCGTACAGGAGCAAATTCAGCAACAACACTAACATTCAGCGATGATGTTATTATCGGAGGCACAAATGTTCCCGCCGGTAAATATGGATTGTTGACAATGCCAGGAGCTGCTGAGTGGACAGTAATCATTACAAAACAATTAGATGTTACTTCACCTTCGGCCTACAAAAAAGAAATGGATGTGGTTAGAACCGTTGTTCCTGTTCAAAACCTTCCCTTTCCAATTGAAACATTTACGGTCATGTTCAACAATGTGAGAACAAATGAAATAGACCTTGTTTTACTTTGGGATCAAACCACCGTTGCATTGCCTATCAAGCAGGACATTGATTCCAAGGTGATGGCTCAGATTGATAATTTAATGAATAAGGACAACAAGCCTTATTTCAATGCAGCAATGTATTATATGGATAATGGAAAAGACCTAGCAAAAGCAACTGCTTGGTTAGACAAGGCTGTTGAGCAAACACCCACCGCTTATTGGGTTTGGTACCAAAAAGCGCGTTGTCTTTCAATGTTGAAAAAGAATGCAGAAGCAAAAACGGCATCTTTGAAATCACTTGAACTCGCAAAAACTGCAAAAAATCCTGATTATGTAACGCTCAACGAGAAGTTACTTGCAGGACTAAAATAAATTGATTCTTATACTTTTTTCAAATCCCCTTCATTTTTCTTGAAAATTGAAGGGGATTTTTATTACGGATGTTTTATAGCTATGTATGTTAACCAATGATCGCCAATTAACTTATACTGAATCGGCAAGGCTATTAAGGAAGTCTTGCTGAAATTAACAGATAAACTGCCTTGATTCAACATACCAGGATCTTGAATTTCGATGTGATTTGCAAAATCTATACCTCCAGTGCCCCACCACTTAAAAACTGTTTCTTTGATACTCCAGCAAAGGGTTGTGTACTTAATTCTTGAATCAACATCAAGTTTCGAAAGCCAGTCGAGTTCAAATTGATTCAAAAATTTTCTATCCACTTTCAAGACCCTTTTATCAATCTTCTCAATATCAATTCCAACCTTCAATTCGGCACTCATAATTGCAGCAGTAAATTCGGCGGTATGGGTAATGGAAAAATCGATAGAAGAATCTCGCAAAACCACTTTTCCATTATCCATTTTATGAAGCTGGCTAAATGGAAATGAGGGATGCATCAATTCAAGCAAATACCTGGATGCCATCTGCTGAAGGATCTTATTTGCATTATTTGCATTGGAACGGTATGAGATGCGTTCATTAAAAAAATCCTCTGTTTCAGTTATTTTCCAAACAACAACCCCGAAATCAGCTTGAGTATATTTTTCGGCTACTGGCATTGCATAAAGATAGTTTATAAAATAAGAGGCAGTATTAACGCCCATGAATGTGGCAAAAAAGATTGTTTACACTTTGTTGAAAAAATAAATTTAAAAGCAAGCTTCCAAATGCGAATTTCGGTAACATAAAAGACTAAAATGATTCTATCTGACCTACGTATTCTTGAAGAAATTGACAAAGGAACTATAAAGATCAGTCCATACGACAAAAGCTGTCTAGGAAGTAATTCATATGATGTTCATCTTGGAAGGTACCTGGCTACATACAAAAACCATGTGCTTGATGCGAAGCAACACAACGAGATTGAGTATTTCGAGATACCCGACGAAGGCTTTGTGTTATATCCCCATGTGTTTTATCTTGGCGTTACCTTGGAATACACAGAAACCCATGAGCATGTTCCCTTTTTAGAAGGAAAGTCATCAACAGGAAGGCTCGGAATAGACATTCATGCAACTGCAGGAAAGGGAGACGTTGGATTTTGTGGAAACTGGACCTTGGAAATTTCAGTAAAACAACCAGTGAAGATTTACCATGGGATGCCAATTGGGCAACTTATCTATTTCCCTGTTGATGGTGAAATTGAGACCAAATACAATCAAAAAAAGAATGCAAAATACAGTGGCCAACCAGATAAGCCCATTGAAAGCATGATGTGGAAGAATAAGTTTTAGCCATCGCCTAAATTCGCTTTCATAACCCTAGGCAAATGTGTTCAAACTTTTAAACTCCATGACGTTTTAAAAAATCAAGGTCTGGGCTTAACGTATATTCATGCTGCTTGCTTTTGACCAGTAGATTTGTATAAGATATCCGTAGCTAGAATATGGATAAAAATCTCCCCGTTAGCAATCTTGGGATTATGACAATTGTTTCAGACTAGGTTTTAACTTAACTGAAGTATTTTTTGTTTTTGGGAGTAGAAAATCCAACAAATTGACAGCTGTCAAATCGTGAATCTCCAATAGATCTTAGCAATTCACTATTGGGAACAGTATAAACTGGTTACTGAGAGTAGGTGTTTAGAGATATGAAAAAAGTAGGTAGGTTAGCAACGGCAGCTTTCGAGCCATCGCTACAAAATTAAAGTACAATCCATTCCTATGAGCAGTATTAATACGTAAGTCACGCATATAAAAACTGAAATAAGCGGTTTGTAGATAATAATTTTGTTGGTCTTTTTAAGCATTTTACCCTGTTAAGTTAAACAAAATTTCTCATAATAATTATCTCAGGTTCCCTTTTTCGTTAAAATGATAAATAATAACCATTATTTTAAAATATTGAAATTACATTTAACTTAGACCATGCATTCCCTATTGATAGTTACAAGATATAAAACAAGGTATATACCAATTGCCTTCATTTCAATGGCCATTTTCCATATTCCATTATTTTTTAATAAAAAAATACACTTCTATAAGTTGATGGGATGCGGCAAAAATGGCACATTTGATATTCACCCCGACTTCAACCAATGGGCCCTGATGTTTTTTTATGATGCTCCTGAGGTTAAGGGAACAGCTGAAAATATAATTCCAATTAACCTGGTTGGAGGGTTTATTTCAGGTTGGTGGAGGGTATTCAAGGTTAAAACCAATATGTTCCTCTTGGAACCCTATGCCGGACATGGCAGTTGGGATGGTCGTGAATTTGTTTCTGCTCATAAAGGGATAGAAGATCATTCTGGAGAAATTGGTGTACTCACGAGGGCAACAATTAAACTAAGCAGGCTCAGGAGTTTTTGGAGGGCCGTCCCAGCAGCAGCTGAAAACCTTTCTGAAACCGAAGGACTAAATTATTCTGTAGGAATTGGGGAAGTTCCTTTCATCAAACAAGCCACATTCAGCATTTGGGAAAATTCAGAAAGCATGAAAAACTATGCCTATAAAATGAGGGCTCATCAGGAAGTAATCAGAAAAACTCGAAAAGAAGGATGGTATTCAGAAGAAATGTTTCTCAGGTTTAAGATTATCAAAAAAATAATTAATTTTTGATTCTACTTCACTCGTTTTTAATTAGTTGTATAAGCTAAATAAACAATCAATTAATGAAAATTTTACTCACCGGAGCCAATGGCATTCTTGGCATCGAATTGCTAAAATCATTAGCAAATAAGAAAGTCTCCGTTTTGGCAACCGGAAGGGGAGAATTTAGACATAATAATATGATAATCAATGATTCAGTGAGTTATACTGAAGTTGAGCTATCGAATCATGAATTACTTGAAAATTCAATTTTATCCTTCCAACCGACGCATATTATACATTTAGGAGCTATTACACAAGTAGATGATTGTGAACTTAATAAAGAGTTTTGCTATAGTATTAATACAGGTTCGAGCGACCTAATTTTCAATATTGCAAAAAAGATTGGAGCAAAGGTGTTTTACCTATCAACCGACTTTGTTTTTGATGGTGAATCCGGCCCTTACGAAGAAGTTGATCCTACCTCTCCTATTAACTACTATGGATTCACCAAAATGTCCTCTGAGAATTTGCTCATGGAAAGCGGGGTAGATTATTGTATCATCAGAACCGTTTTACTATACGGAAAAGTAGCAGCCTCAAACCGAAGCAATTTTATCCATTGGGTAAAAGAGAACCTTGAAAGCAAGAAACCTATTAAGGTCGTAAACGACCAGGTTAGAACCCCCACCTATATACCTGACCTCGTAAAAGGAATTATCCTGGCACTAGAGTCAGATGCCCACGGTATTTACCACCTATCTGGAGGCGAAACATTCACTCCCTATGAGATGGCTATGGAGGTCGCAATCTACCTGAATTTAGATTCATCACTTATAACCCCCGTAAATGCATCCAATTTTAGCCAGCCTGCCAAACGGCCACTCAGAACAGGATTCAATATAAACAAATCAATAAAGAACCTTGGCTATAAGCCCACCCTATTTCGGGAAGCATTGGTTGAAATTTTTGATCATTAAGAACTGTCTGAACCAGGAATTGGATCAATTCAATTCAAAAAAAATGAATATGTACTTATCTCCTCTTCAATCTTCCAAAACGTATGACTTTTTCACTTAAAATTGGTAAATTCGCAACGCAAATGGGCAATTTTAGCTGTCGATTTATTTAAAATTGATAGCCAGTCCCATTAAAATCAGTTATCCCAATGCAAAAAAAAGTTACAAAAATTGGCGTTATGACCTCAGGAGGTGATTCTCCGGGTATGAATGCCTGTATAAGAGCTGTTGTTAGGACCGGAATTTATCATGGACTTGAAGTATATGGGATCACCCGAGGATATGCTGGCTTAATCGATAACGATATCCAAAAAATGGTTTCCAGAAGCGTTGCCAATATCATTCAGCGTGGTGGCACAATCCTTAAAACAGCTAGGTGCAAGGAATTTTTAACGCCAGAAGGAAGAACCAAAGCATATAATAATCTGAAAAAGCATGGCATCGATGGACTTGTAATCATTGGTGGAGATGGCTCTTTCAAAGGAGCCCAGATCTTTTCTAATGAGCATGATATTCCCTGCATAGGTATTCCTGGGACCATTGACAAGGACATTGCCGGTACAGACTTTACGATTGGATTTGATACTGCAGTAAACACCGCGGTTGAAGCCATCGATAAGATAAGAGATACCGCAGACGCACACGATAGGCTGTTTATTGTAGAAGTAATGGGACGAGATGCTGGCTATATTGCTCTCCATAGCGGTATCGGCACAGGAGCAGAACACATCCTCATACCAGAAAAAAAGACAGATGTTGAACAGGTTCTTCAGTCCCTTGAAGAAAAGGAAAAAAGGAAGAAACTCGTCAATATTGTAGTAGTAGCAGAAGGAGATGATTTCGGTGGAGCCAACGACTTGGCTAAAGTAATAAGAGAAAGAATACCTGGTTTTGATATCAGGGTTGCCATATTAGGACATATTCAACGCGGAGGTGCACCCTCCAGCATGGACAGACTTATTGCAAGCAGAATGGGTTATTCAGCAGTTGAATGCCTCATTGAGGGCAAACATAATGTGATGATTGGGATCGTCAACAACAAAATGCATTTTACACCATTAGACAAAGCCGTAAAGGCAAAACAACGCATCAGTGAAGAATGGCTTAAGATTGTAAAGATTTTGGCCAGTTAAGTTTAAATAATTGTTTTAATTAACCGAACTAAAGAAATAACATGAGTAAAAATATTGGGAAGTATTTTCATCAGGAAATGGACAACCAAGCTGCCCAAAATCATATTTATAATAGAACAAAAATTGTAGCAACTGTTGGGCCTGCATGTGACTCTTACGAACAACTGCTTGCTTTAGTGCAGGCCGGTGTAAACGTATTCAGACTCAATTTTTCTCACGGAGCACATGAGGACAAAAAACGAATCATCGATTTTATTAGAAAGATAAGCACCACCGAACCCTATAACATCGCCATTTTAGGTGACCTCCAAGGCCCAAAACTAAGGGTTGGAGAAATAGAGAACAATTCATTGTTGGTTAAAGAAGGTGACATACTGACTTTGACAAATGAAAAGGTTGTTGGAACGATTGAGAAAATTTATGTATCCTACCCCAACCTGGCTGGTGATGTATTGGTAGGTAATACCATCATGATCGATGATGGAAAAATCGAAGTAGTAGTAGATGCCATCATGCCCAACGGAGATGTTAAAGTGAAGGTGAAATTGGGTGGAATCATATCTTCAAAAAAAGGATTAAACCTTCCTGATACAAAAATTTCATTGCCTGCATTAACTGAAAAGGACCTGGTTGACTTAGATTTTATCATCAAAGAAAAGCTTGACTGGATTGCACTATCCTTTGTAAGAAGAGTTGAAGACATTAAGGGAATCAAGAAAATCATCAAGGATCAACATAGCAAAGCCAAAGTAATAGCTAAAATAGAAATGCCGGAGGCGCTTGAAAATATCAGGGAAATTATTTTGGAATCGGATGGTATCATGGTTGCTCGTGGAGACCTGGGTGTTGAAGTACCTATTGAAAAAGTACCGTTGATTCAACGACAAATCATTAGAAAATGTTTGCACAGAGGTAAGCCAGTGATTGTTGCGACCCAGATGATGGAAAGCATGATTGACCGGGTTAAACCAAATAGAAGTGAAAGCACTGATGTTGCAAATGCAGTGCTAGAAGGAGCAGATGCTGTAATGCTAAGTGGAGAAACTGCTACTGGTAAGCACCCTGTATTGGTGGTTGAAACCATGCGAAAAATTATCATAGAAGCCGAAAAAGCTGAGTATAGGTACAACAGAGATGAAGATATTAAACCATTGCCACACTCTCCCACATTTATCAGCGATGCAGTTTGCCTTACAGCCTGCAAATTAGCAGAGAACACCAATGCCGATGCACTTATTGGCATGACCCAAACTGGTTATACAGGATTCATGCTTAGCTCATACAGACCAAAATCACAGCTATTCATATTTACAAAAGAAAAATCTTTAGTCAACCAGTTGAGTTTAAGTTGGGGCGTTAGAGCATTTTATTATGATGCGGAAGAGAGTCTAGATAAAATTATCGCTGATCAAATTCGTATTCTAAAAGAAAGAGGATTTCTCACCAATGGAGAAGTGATAGTAAATACAGGAAGCACACCAATTGATCTTCACTTACCAACCAATACCATTAAAGTAACTGTTGTAGAATAATCAATTCAACATTCAATTTAATATAATACCCCTTTTTTAATTCTATGAAAGGGGTATTTTTATGTTTTGAAACTTATGTTGTTGTTAATTTTAAAATCAATATGAAACACTAGCCATCATGAAAACTATTACTCAGTACCAGGTAGATGCATTTGCTGACGAAGTATTTAAGGGAAATCCAGCATCGGTATGCGTACTTGACGAATGGCTCGATGATTCTCTAATGCAGAACATAGCAATGGAAAATAACCAGGCTGAAACTGTATTCGTCGTAAAAGCAGATAAACACTATGATATAAGATGGTTCAGTCCAACCGTTGAAATAGCACTATGCGGCCATGCTACTGTTGCAACTGCATTCATATTGTTTAATGTGCTGAAAAAGGAAAATGACCAAATTATTTTCAATTCAAAAAGTGGATTGCTTTATGTAAATAAAGAAACGAATGGCATGATAACAATTGATTTTCCTGCCGACCCACCAACAGAAGTAAGTGAAATACCTGCAGGTCTTTTTGAAGGGTTGAATATAAAACCAACTTCAGTTTGGAAAGGAAAGTTTGATTATATGGTGGAAGTAGAGAAAGAAGAAATCGTAAACAACCTCCAACCGAATTTCAATTTAATAGCAACCATTCCATCAAGAGGTGTATTGGTAACATCCAAGGGGGAAGAGGTTGATTTTGTGTCGCGTTGTTTCTTTCCACAAACAGGTGTTGATGAAGATTCCGTTACGGGTTCTGCACATTGTTTGTTGGTTTCTTATTGGAATTCCAAAACAGGAAAATCATCGTTCATCGCAACACAGAATTCAAAACGCGGTGGAAAACTAATTTGCAAATTACAAGCTGACCGGGTACTGATGAGTGGATACGCCACATTATATATGAAAGGCGAAATTTACCTACCATGATCAATCATAATGGATTGACAATATATACAGATGGTTCTGCTAGGGGAAACCCGGGAAGGGGTGGTTATGGCGCTATCTTGATATGGAAAGGGACACAAAAGGAAATTTCCAAGGGGTATATTCATACCACCAATAATAGAATGGAATTGATGTCTGTTATTGCAGCGTTGGAATCACTTAATCGACATGGTGTAGACATTGAAGTATTTTCTGATAGCAAATATGTTGTACAAGCTGTAACAGAAGGATGGTTAAAAAAATGGATAGCTACCGATTTCAAAGGCGGAAAGAAAAACAAAGACCTTTGGACACGGTACTATAATTTATCAAAGGATCATAATATTAAATTTACATGGGTGAAAGGCCATGCATCAAATCCATACAATCAGCGATGCGATGAGCTTGCAACTTCAGCAGCAGATGGAAAAAACTTGGTTGAAGACATTGGCTATCAACCTTAGCATTACTTCGTGTATTCAAAAATAAAGGGGGTTGATAAATCAACCCCCTTCTTAAATTTAAAAAAAACGCTCAACACGAAGTTATATGGAGAAAATTACCACTTGTCAACTTGTTCATCTGATCCATTATCCATTGATGGAGCAGTATCTGATGGTGTTTCAGGTTTTGCATCTTCAACAGGTGCAGATTTCACTTCGCTGGAAGGAGCTGCATCAGCATTGTATCCACCAGCATAGCTACCCTCACCACCTTCATTGCCTTCTTCCTCATATTCATGATTGAATGCATCAAAATCAAAATCAGGCATGAGTTCAGTTTTAACATGATCCACAGCCTCTGTCAATGCCTTTAGGAATTTATTGAAATCTTCTTTATAAAGAAAAATTTTGTGCCTATCATAACCATCATCATTGAAGCGCTTTCTGCTTTCCGTAATGGTTAAGTAATAATCATTTCCGCGTGTTGTTCTTACGTCAAAAAAATAAGTTCTTCTTTTACCAGCCCTGATTCTCTTGCTATAAACACTATCCATTCTTTTTTCGTTGTTGTCGTAAGCCACAATCTATATTTTTATTGAAGAATACTGAATGGTAACAAAGATAAAATTGTTTTTGAATTGTAAAAATTTAACTTCATTTTTTTATTTTGCACAAAACACTGAAAATCAATTATTTATGTATTATACATATTTTAATTTGTTTATTTTAAACGCAAATTGATAATTCTGACTACGCCATACCTTCTTGAAGTCGCAACAAATTATAATAGTATCCTTTCAAATTTGTTAACTCTTCATGGGTACCTTTTTCAGTAATTGTACCATCTTCCATTACCACGATCTTATCAAATTTAAAACTCGGAAAAATTCGATGTGTTATAATAACTGCTGTTCGGTTCTCTAAAAATTGATTTAAGCTAGCAGCGATACGATGCTCTGTTTTTGCATCAACAGCACTTAAGCAATCATCAAAAACCAACAAATCAGATTCTTTTGAAAGCGCTCTTGCGATAGAAATCCGTTGCTTTTGTCCACCTGATAATGTTACACCCCGCTCTCCTATCATGGTCTCATAACCCTTGGGAAGTAGTTTTATTTCAGTATCGATAGATGCGCGTTCGGCAGAGAGTTCAGCCAAATTAGATTCTTCATTAATGGATCCAAAGTTGATATTATTATTTATTGTATCACTAAACAAGAAAACTTCCTGGGGTACATAACTAATATGTGTCCTCAATGTTGAGATCTCAATACCATTTATATCTTGGCCATTTACGGTAATCTTACCTTTACCGGCATCATACATGCGAAGGAGTAAGAGGGCGATGGTTGATTTACCACAACCAGTTTTACCTATGATAGCAATTTTTTCACCTCGTTTTATTTGAAGATTAAAATTATTGATGGCATGAATTCCAGTGTGTGGATAAGTGAAATCAACACCTGAAAAAACAATCTCATCAATCGAATCTATTTTATGTGGAACTAAAATTTCTTTTATTGTGCTTTTTACCTTGAGAAAATCATTCAATCTTTTTTGAGATGCTGCAGCGCGTTGCATATTACTTGCAACCCACCCGATTGCAGAAACAGGGAAAGTCAGCATATTGATATACACAACAAACTCTGTGATGGTGCCTGCAGATATACGGTGTTCCAATTGATAGATGCTTCCAATATAAATGGTAAGTAATGTACTCAATCCAATGAGCATCCCAATAGCAGGAAAATAAAATGCTTCAGCTGTTGAAAGCGATAGACCACTTTTTCTATATGATTCAGCTTTTTTTTCAAAAAAGCCAACAGATGCAGCTTCCATCGCAAATGACTTAAGTACCCTTATGCCCGAATATGATTCTTGTGCCACAGAAGTCAGTCCACTAAGTTGTTCTTGTATACGCTCACTCTTTCGGTTGATGAAACTATTTACATAATACATTGCAATCACCAGTAATGGCAAAGGTGCAAGAACATAGAGTGAAAGCATCGCATCTTTTTTAAACATATAGAACAAGCTGATGCTGATCAGAATCGTTAGATTTATCAAATACATTATTGCAGGACCAGTATACATTCTTACACGGGAAATATCTTCACTCATTCTGCTCATCAGGTCGCCCGTGCTATGCGTTTTATAAAACTGCGTATCCAGGGTTTGGTAGTGAGCATAGACTTCATTTTTTTGGTCGTATTCTATATGTCGGCTCATGACGATAATGGTTTGTCGCATGAGAAACATAAAAAACCCCCTTAGTAAAGCAAATGCTAGTAATAGGATTCCACAATACAATACCAATGATCCAAATGTGATATCTGCTTTTTCAAAGCGAGCAATAAACCACCTCACCAATGGATCAAAATAAACTTTCTCTGTTGCAAACGAAGCAGGATTAATTATGCGTTGTACTTCATCAACTATGTATCCCGTAAGTTGAGGTGCCAGGATGCCAAAATAGTTTGAGAGGAGGATGAATATAAGGCCTGAAAAAAGTCTCCACTTATATTTCCAGAAGTAATGATTAAGTGCTTTTAATTCTTTCATGATCCATGTAAAAAGCCCCGCATGATGCGAGGCCTTGATTTGTTGGCGGAGAGAGAGGGATTCGAACCC
>CAMBGO010000005.1 GCA_945866165.1 Chitinophaga pinensis
CAATACATCATCAAGACAAGAGATGATTACGCAACAACTACTGTATTAACACAAGCAAAGGCAGTCACTGTATTAACTGAAGTGAAAGCCGACATGATTCAATTATATGGAAAAACAACTGTTCAATTGGGAGACATACAAAAATTAGTGCGTGGCGATAAAGTATTGCCACAGCCAGGATTGCCTGATGTATTGGCTCCAATGTATTCTATTCCATATAAGGATGGCATGGTGAAAGCAAATCAAGGTGATGCATTTATAGAACTTGTTCGATTTACGAAGACTGGCCCCATCATTGAAACCCTCAATACCTATGGTGCATCTTCAAGAAAAGATTCACCGCATTACACAGATCAGATGGAGATGTATATAAAGCAACAGACAAAGCAAATGACACTGGATAAGTCTACGGTGTATAAAAATGCTGAGCGGATTTATCATCCGCAATAAATTTTAGATTAACAGCTTTTAAAAAATACTCCTGGCTGTTCTTCTAACATTGCTTCTATTTTCTTTGCTGCATTCGTAGTGGAAAGTCCACCTAAGTTTGTGCAACGCAATGTATGATGGATTCTATCTCCCACTTCTTTCATGGTCTCAATTACTTCATCAAGTGGAATGAGCTGTTCATAATCAGACAATGCCATGTTTGCACATGACACGGCATTGGTTGCTGCCATTACATTTCTTCCTAGGCAAGGGGCTTCAACGCGGTTTCCTATTGGATCACAAATGATTCCAAGGGAATTTTGTAATGCAAGTGATGCAGCAGCAATGGATTGTTTCAATGTGCCATTTTTCAATACAACAATACCAGCTGCAGCCATGCCTCCACCCGAACCGGTTTCTGCCATACATCCTCCCACCTCTGCTGCAAAGGTTGCATGTGCAGCAATGAAAACTCCTATCAAGCCAGCTGCCAGCATCGCTTTGATGATTTCATCTTCATGTAATTTCATTGAATGTGCAGTTCCAAATAATGCACCTGGTAAAGCCCCACATGAACCTGCTGTTGGAGCTGCAACTATAACGCCCATCGAACTTTTAACTTCCATGATGGCTGATACATACATGATGATTCTATTGTTGGTTTCGCCACCAACCAATTTATCTGCAGCTAATTTATCTTTGAACTGAAGTGATTGGCTTCCTAAAATTCGATCTTCATATTGGGTTCCCTTCAATCCAGTTTCAATGGCATCATTCATAATGTGAACGATAGAACGCATTTTTTCAAATACCTCTTCAGCAGACATATTACCTCTTGCACTTTCATAGTCAATGGCTAATTCCCAAAGCGATTTATTTTTATCTTCATTGTACTCAAGCATTTTATCGCAAGTGATGAATGGAACTTGCATATTTTTTCTTGCCATAACAGGCAGAACGGGGTGAAGCATTTTGATAGCAGAAACATTTTCAAAAGAAAAAATTTCGTTAAGCATTGTTTTGTCTGGAAATGACTGTGATTTTATTTGAATAAATGAAACCGCTCCAACATGACACAATATCTTATCACAATCCATTACTGATTTGATATATTCGACAACACTTCGCTGACTTCTGCAGTAAATTATTGTTTCATAGTAATCTCCATGCATTGAAACAACAGTGCCATCAATTTCAATTACTTCAATCATACCTCCACCGGTAGAAATAGCTGTCAACATTCTTGTTTCATATTCATTTGAGAGGGTGATCTTATAGGTATTTGGATGATTGGCTGCGATGTCAACAATTTTAATTATCACTTCAATGCCTGCTGTTTGAATATGTTTTTCTGAATTGGGTAATCTTTCATCATCAGCTTCCCATCCAAGAAAGCCACCAAATAATCCCATGTCTGAGCCTTGGCTTTTATGTGTTGTAGCCAATGATCCATTGGGATCAAATTCAATCAAGATATTATTTATGTGGCCATCCATCAAGTCCCTGCACATCCTTGCAATGCGAAGAGATGCCGCACAATGTGAGCTTGAAGGGCCCCGCATTACCGGTCCGATCACATCATTGAAAATACTTGGGTAGTTGCTCATGAATACAAGTTACAGATTTTTTTTCCAGTAGGCTTCCATCGTTCTCCTCATTTGAATGGTGGTATTGACACCTTGCCTGATGCTATGATCCCGCATTGGATATGACATCATACTGAAAAGCTTGTTGTTTTTGATTAATTCATTTACAAGCATTTCAAAATTTTGGTAGTGAACATTGTCATCTGCTGTGCCATGCATAATCATCAGGTTGCCCTGAAGTTTACTAGCATGTGTTAAAGGTGATCCTTCTTTGTATCCAATTTTATTATCATCAGGCAATCCCATGTATCTTTCCTGATAGATATTATCATATAAGGTTTGAAGTGAAACAAACGAAACTGCAATAGCGGTTTTATAAACATCACCATGTCTGAATATGCAATGCAATGACATTTGTCCACCTCCACTCCATCCCCAAATACCAATACGATTCGCATCTATATAGGAATAGGTGGAAGCAATTTTTTTAGCAGCCTTGGCCTGGTCGTCGGCCGACAACAACCCTATTTGTCTGTAAATACTTTTTCTCCAATCCCTTCCCCGTGGAACCCTTGTACCCCTGCTATCAACACTCATCACGATATAACCTTGGTTAGCCATGTATTGGTGCCATAGGTTATCACCTGTTCCCCAATTGTCTTGAACAGTAGTACCTGCAGGCTCTCCATATACATGAAAAATAACAGGGTATTTTTTTTGCGGGTCGAAATTAATGGGTTTGATTATCCATGCATCAAGTGTTACATCGCCAATATCAACTTTTATAAATTCTTTGAGTCTCAAACCAAGTTCTTTCATTTTATTTTTCAATGCACTGTTATCTTCCATCAATTTTATTTCATGGTGATCAGCCAACTTTATCAATGAAATACGTGCTGGTATGGTTGCATTTTCAAAACTATGTATTGCGTATTTTGAATCTGATGAAATTTGATAAGAGTGATGCCCATTCATTCCAGCAGGAGAAATGCGTTCTGCTTCACCTGTTCCATCGAGCTTGCTTCTGTAGAGATAACGGTGGATATAGCTTTCGGGTGAAGCAATATAGTATACATAGCCGCTAACAGGGTCAATACAATTAATATTTACGACATCGAATTTTCCTTTAGTAATTAAAGTACTTTGTTTGCCGTCTCTTGATATCTTATACAAATGAAGCCATCCATCTTTTTCGCTTGTCCATGTAAAATATTTTGCATTGTCAAGCCACTTGATATTATCATGAATATCCAGAAAAGCATCATCCTTGTCGGTCAAGATATTGTTCAAAGCCATGGTCTTGTCGTTTGCAACCCAAACACGGTTTGTATTTTGCAACCTGTTCAATTGCTGAATCATCAATTCATTTGATCCTGGTATATAATCCATTCTTGCGATGTAGTTATTTCTTGAATCTCCCGGGATGTTAAACCATTTGGTTGTTCCGCCTGTGGCAGATATTACTCCTACTTTTACGGCAGAATTTGTTGTGCCAACTTTTGGATAGGGCAATGGTATGGGTTTTGAATAATTTGAGTCTACATTGTCAATCATGTAAAAAGTTCCAACGCCTTTGGTGTCTGAACGCCAATAGGCGATGTTTTTACTATCCGGACTCCACCTGAATCCATCTCTGCAATCCAGTTCCTCTTCATAGACCCAATCGAATGTGCCGTTGATGATGTTACCTCCACCGTCCTTAGTAAGCTTGGTAATTATTCCTGTAGCGATGTCTTCTGTATAAATATTAAGGTTGCTTACATACGCAACTTTTTTTCCATCAGGTGAAATTTTAGCAAACATCAACGTTGCTTCTTCCATTCCTTTTCCAATTTGTTTTAATGCATTGTTTGTGAGATTGAGTATCCAATAGTCGCCCTTCGTATTTTGTCGCCATACTTTTCTCGTATTTGTGAAAATAAGAAGCTTGCTGTTGTCGTCAGACCAAATGTAATCTGCAATTTCCAGCGGAGTAGATTTGCTCTTTGGCGTTAGTTGCAATGCACTTACTAAAACCCTTGTATTGTTTTCCTCAACATTATGTAAGACAATATCGTATCCCTTCGCAAGCGCGTTATACTCCAGCGTGGAATATCCTTTGTTGTCTTTCATCCAACGCAAAGGACCAATACCTCTTTGGGCATAGAGGTTATTTGTATAAATATCTTCAAGCGTAAGTGATTTGTTTTGTGCATCTGAATTCTTACTATATCCTATAAGGATCAATAAGATCAACATGGAAGCTAATTTATTCATTGTTCTTTTTTTATTTAATTCAAAAACTAATGTCATAGATATTATCTTTTGAAGTATTGAAACTAACGGTATTATTTGGCATCTTTTTATAAGGAATATTTTTTCCTTTAGAAGTAATTTTCATTGTTGGTTTGTACTCAATGCTACAAGCTTCACCAACTATGGATTTAATTTTTAATGATGTAATCGTTTTCTCTTTCCATGTATAATCCAATTCAAATCCCCTTCTTGCTCTAACACCTTTGAAATGACCTTCACTCCATTCATTCGGCAAGGCTGGCATAAGTCTGATAACACCATCATGTGATTGCATCAACATTTCAGTGATAGCAGCCGTAGTCCCAAATGTTCCATCTACTTGTGGAGCTTTCCCGCAAAGTGCAAACATTGATTTACAATTCTGTTCTTTTAAATAACCTTTGTAAATTTTATTTGCACGTTCACCATCATTTAATCGCGCCCACAATGCCATTTTCCATGCCCTGGAAAATCCCATGGCACCATCACCTCGTTCATTCAATACTTTTTTATATGCTTCAACCAACTCGGGTGTTCTTTTTTCATAAAGTATTTTGCCTGGATATAATCCGTAAAGATGCGAGAAATGACGGTGATTTTTTTCAAGTGATTTCCAATCTTCTGACCATTCCTGCAATGACCCATCGGAACCAATTTGTGGCGGAACAAGTTTTGCCCTTGCTGCATGAACATCGTTTGTTAATTCATTATTGATTCCTAGAATAGATGAAGCTTCTTCAAAATATCCAAAAAGATCATATAGAATTTGCATATCAATTGATGATCCTGCGCATATTGTAGTTCCTTCACGAAAGCTCGCCGTCACTTCATCGAAATATGGTTTGTTGCCACCACCATCGGGAAAGTTTTCCGGCGAAGTGGAAGGATTTGTTACCAGCCATTTACCATTTGGATGTGGAACAAGAAAGTCATTAAAAAATTGAACAGCTCCTTCTATGATTGTGTATGCCTCTTTTAAAAAAGCTTTATCCATGGTGTATTGGTAATGCTCCCAAAGATGTGTGCAAAGCCAAGCACCGCCAACCGTGAAGGTCCCCCATGTTGGACCATCCATTGGTGCTGCAACGCGCCACAGGTCTGTGTTTTGGTGAAACACCCAGCCTTTTGCACCATAGTGTTCTTTTGCAACCTGACTTCCTTGGTCTTGCAATTCTTTTACCATCCGAATCAGTGGTTCAGCGCATTCGGAAAGGTTGCTACTTTCAACAGGCCAGTAGTTCATTTCAGTGTTTATGTTCGTAGTATATTTTGAATCCCATGAAGGATTCATATCGTCATTCCAAATTCCTTGAAGGTTTGCAGGTTCTGTTCCTGGCCTTGATGATGATATCATAAGGTATCTGCCGAAATTATAACTCAAGGCTGCAAGTGAAGGATCGGGTTCGTTTTGTATTTTTTGAAATCGCGTTGAAGTTGGAAGAAATGAACTTTCAGTTTCTTTCATTGAAAGCGAAGAACGGTCATATAAATTTTTATAATCAGCAATTGCATCATTTAGTATCGCTATATATTTTTTCTCATTGATCTTATTAATATTGTTTTCAACTTTTGCATGCTGGTCTCCACTCACATCTTTATAGTTGATAAAATTTGTTGCAGCTACAAAATAAAGCGTTACAGCATCAGCATTTTCAATAATGAGGTCAACACCTTCGGTCCTCATACGTCCTCCTTCGGGCACTGCTTTTATTCTTGCCTCATATTTTAATACACCTTTGATACCCATGTAGTCTGCTGATTTTCCGGTCAATACCAGGCCATCATTGTTAAGTGCATCCATCCTGAAATAGTCTGTTGCATAGTTGGAATGAGCCTGGTTTCTAACACCACGCAGATTGGCCTTAAAAGAAATACTTCCTGGTTTATCAGCTGTAAGTCTTATGACAATTACCTGATCTGGCACTGATGCAAAAACTTCTCTTTTAAAAATTATACCATTCGCCTTGTAAGAAACTGAACTGATACCATGTTGAAGATCAAGCCATCTTTTATAGTTTGTTACTGAATCTTCATTATTAAAAAAAAGATGAAGGTTCGCTAGACTTTGATACTTCTGTTGTTCCACTGGGTAGCCCATCAAGTTTCTTCCGAATAAATTATGTGCATCTAAATAGCGTCCTTCAAAAACATCTTTTTGAATTTCTGGCAACACCTTGTATCCATCTTTTACCACTGTTGAGTATGGTCCACCTGACCAATAAGTATCTTCATTCAATTGAATCCGTTCTTCCTTGTATTTTCCAAACACCATTGCACCTAAACGACCATTACCAATTGGCAGTGCTTCTTCCCATTTGGATGCAGGCTCTGCATACCACATCAATGTAGAAGGGTCAAATGATTTGTTGTTTATTTTTTCTCCGATATCAAAAGGTTGTCCATGCGCAACTAAAATTGATATCACTAGCGTAAAGTAGAATAGAATTTGTCTTTTTTTCATAACTGAAATTTGGACGATTTGTGTTTTATAAATGTAATTCAAACCATTCAGTTTCGAATCAATTTTCAAGTTCGCCTTTCAGGAATCATTTCAACATAATTTGTTACATTTAATCATCAAACAAATGAACTTATTATGATTAGGTATATCAATCGCACGCTGCTTTCATTTTTAATCGTCATCAATGTTTTTTCTACATTTTCCCAACAAGTAGATTCAAGGTTCACCGATGGTTTACGTTGGCGCATGATTGGACCTCATCGTGCGGGAAGAACTGTAGGGGTAACAGGTGTTCCAAGCCAACCCAGTGTTTTTTATATTGGAGTGAACAATGGGGGTGTATGGAAGACGAACGACTATGGACATACATGGAACCCAATTTTTGATAGTGAATCTACAGGCTCTGTTGGTGACGTGGTGGTAGCTCCTTCTAATCCCAATGTTATTTATGTTGGAAGTGGAGAGGGTATTCAACGTCCTGATCTTTCAGTTGGTAATGGTTTGTATAAATCAACTGATGCTGGTAAAACCTGGACCAACATGGGTTTGCACGACGCACAACAAATTGGTGGGATAACCGTTGATCCAAAAAATGAAAACAGAATTTTTGTAGCAGCATTAGGACATCCTTATGGTCCCAATAAAGAAAGAGGAGTATATAGAAGTTTGGATGGAGGTAAAACACTTGAGCAAGTTTTTTATATAAATGAAAATACTGGTGCCATTCAGGTAACCATTGATCCAAATAATTCTAATATTATTTATGCTGATATTTGGGCGGCACGTCAAGGTCCTTGGGAAAACGGTGCGTGGAATGGTGAAGAGAGTGGTTTGATTAAATCTGAAGATGGCGGAACAACTTGGAGAAAGCTAACCAAGGGCTTGCCTACAACGAAAGAGCATGGCTTGGGCAGGATTGGATTTACGATCGCGCCAAGCAATTCAAAAAGAATGTTTGCAACGGTTGATGCTGAAAAAAATGGTGGAATTTACAGAAGCGATGATGCTGGAGAAAGTTGGTATATGTTGACTGGCGATGAGCGTTTTTGGGGAAGAGGAAGTGATTTTGCTGAAGTAAAAGTTGATCCTAAAAATGAAGATGTAGTTTATTCTGCTAATATAGTGATGTGGAAATCGACAGATGGTGGTAAAAACTGGACCGGCATCAAAGGTGCTCCCGGTGGGGATGACTATCATCGAATTTGGATCAATCCAAATGATACAAAGATCATGGCAATCGGTTTGGATCAAGGAGGAATTGTTACAGTAAATGGCGGTGAAACATGGTCATCTTGGTATAATCAAGCTACTGCACAGTTCTATCATGTGAGTACTGATAATTCATTCCCTTACAATGTATATGGTGGTCAACAAGAAAGTGGTTCTGTTGGAATTGCTTCACGTTCAAATGATGGTAACATCACTTTTAGGGAATGGCATCCAGTTGGTGTTGAAGAATATGGTTATGTAGCAGTTGATCCGCTAGATCAAAATATTATTTACGGAGGAAAGATTACAAAATATGATAAACGCACAGGACAGGTTCAAAATATTTCTCCCGAACCCGTAAGAACTGGGAAGGTTCGTTTTATAAGAACTGCACCTGTTTTATTTTCTCCCATTGATCCGAAGACGCTATACTTCGCTGGGAATGTTGTTTTCAAAACTAACAATGGTGGAGAAAGTTGGGAGACGATCAGTCCTGATCTTACCCGTGAAACATATGATATTCCTGCTAGCGTAGGAGTGTTTACTTCAGAAAATATGAAGACCATGCCGCGTCGCGGAGTGGTATATTCTTTGGCCCCGTCATATAAAGATGTTAATACAATTTGGGCAGGAACAGACGATGGCTTGCTCCACATTACCAATGATGGAGGAAAAAAATGGACCAACATCACACCCAAAGAAATTACATCGTGGAGTAAAATATCTCAGATAGAAGCTAGCAGGTATGATAACCTTACAGCCTATGTTGCAGTAAACCGAATTCGATGCGATGATCAGGCGCCCTATATATATAAGACTACAGATGGAGGAAAGTCATGGAAAAAAATTGTAACAGGATTGCCTAATGAGCCTATCAATACTGTTCGTGAAGATGCAGAGAGAAAAGGATTGTTGTTTGCTGGTTCTGAAAATGCAGTATATGTTTCTTTTGATGCAGGAGAACATTGGCAATCACTTAGATTAAATATGCCAGCTACTTCCATTCGTGATTTGGTTATCAAAGATGATGACATTGTAATTGGAACCCATGGAAGAAGTTTTTGGATCTTGGATAATATAACACCATTGCGTCAAGTACAATCTGCTACTGCTGTGCATGATGTTGTAATGTTCAAGCCACAAAAGGCAATGAGGATAAGGTGGAATATGAATACAGATACACCGCTTCCACCAGAAGAGCCGGCTGGTAAAAATCCTCCAGATGGCGCAGCGATTGATATTGCATTGAAGACAGAAATAAAAACACCTTTAGTACTGGAGATTCTTGATCAGAATAATAAACTAGTCAGAAAAATATCAAGCACAGATACATCATATGCAATTCCACCATTGAATATTACATTGTATTGGGTAAGACCACAGCAGATGCTTTCTTCAAAAGCAGGAGGACAAAGATTTTTGTGGGATATGCGTTATGAACCTTTGAATGAACCTGTTAGTTATCCTATGACTGCAGTAAAAAACAATACCGCTCCTGAAGCAACTGCGCCATGGGTGATGCCAGGGCGATATAAAATTAAATTGACTGCAAATGGTCAGACGACAGAGCAGTCGTTGGAAATTGTAATGGATCCACGCGTGAAGACTTCTGTAAAAGACCTTCAACGCCAGCATGATCTTTCTATGATCTGTTATGAAGGCAAGAAGAAAACAAGGAATACCAATCCATCTCTTTATAGAAAATTTGATGCGTTATTTGGAATACTTAGCAGTACTGATATGTCGCCAACAATACAGACTGAATTGGCGGTATTGCAAGCCCAAAAAGAGATTGGTATGAAGTAAACATTTTAAAAATATTGTAATACCTCATCAAGATTGCGGACCATGTCGTCCGCATTCTTTTTTGAGAAAACGATGGGAGGTTTTATTTTCAGTACATTATGAAGTGGTCCATCTGTACTGAGCAGAAAACCGCGTTCTTTCATTTGTTCAACGATATCATCAATCTCCGGAACGGCAGGTTCTTTTGTGATTCTGTCTCTAACCAATTCTACTCCTATGAATAAACCATGCCCACGTACATCACCAATGATAGAATGCTTATTCATAAGTTCTTTCAATCCATTCATCAAATGATTTCCAACTTCAAGTGCATGTTGTTGTAGTTCTTCATGTTGAATTACATCTAATACTGCAATGCCTGCTGCCATGGAAACGGGGTTGCCTCCAAAAGTGTTGAAGAATTCCATTCCATTGTTGAATGATTTTGCCAGCTCTTCTGTTACAACGACTGCAGCAAGTGGATGTCCATTTCCAATGGGTTTTCCCATCACCACAATGTCGGGAACTACATCTTGTAATTCATAGCCCCAGAACTTTTCACCAACCCTTCCGAAGCCCACTTGCACTTCATCTGCAATGCACAGACCGCCTGCTTGTTTAACTATTTTATATACTTCTTTGAGATATCCTGGTGGTAATGGTATTTGTCCACCCACACCTAGTAGTGTTTCACAAATAAATGCAGCAGGAAATTTATTTTCTTTTTTTAATTCTTCTATAATCCGATTTACATCGTTTGCATATTTTTTTCCAGCATCAACATCATTGTATTGAAATGGCCCACGATACAAGTCAGGATTCAATGCCTTGTGTATCCATGGCATTTTTCCAAAGCCACCTTTGCCATCAAACTTATACGGACTCATTTCCATGGTTGTGGTGGATGTTCCGTGATAAGCATGGTCTAGCACTATCACATCTTTTTGTTTTGTGTAATGCCTGCTCATTCTTATTGCTAAATCATTAGCTTCCGACCCACTATTTGTGAAATAACAAATTGAAAGACTAGGTGGTAGTGTTTGTTTTAATTTTTTTGCAAATTCAATGATGTTGTCATTCAAGTACCTTGTATTGGTATTCAAGGTGGCAATTTGCTTTTGCATCTTTTTTACCACAACAGGATGACAGTGACCTACATGACTTGGATTGTTAACGCAGTCAACATAGGTCTTTCCCTTATCATCATATAAATATTGCAGCGCACCTTTTACTATTTTTAATTTTTTCTTGTAGCTGATGCTCAAGTTTGGACCTAGATTTTCTTTTCTATCGTTGAGCAACTCAGTATAATCATCCGTATTGATTGTTTCTTTATATCCGCAAGTCTTTCTGAAAATATTTTCTGCTTTTATAGGACTGATTTCAATCAACTTATACAATAATTCGAGTGCAGGCTTCTCAGTAATAAAATGGTGTTCATTGTTGCTATCTTTTGAAGCATTAAAAGCGGATTGTGTTAAGCTGATGCAAAGCCTGCCTGCAATTAAGTGATAAAGAAACCCAAGCTCTTTTTCACTTAGCTTGCAAATTTCATTGTATCCCTGAACAACTTTTTCTGCAACTTCGAGTGGGTTTTTAGTGTTCAACATGGCATAGGTACAGGCAACAGCAACGTTATTGATCCTTGCGGTATAAACCATATCACCAAAGTCTATCAATCCTTTTATTTCATTGTCTTCTATGAGTACATTATAATCGTTCGCATCATTATGTGCATAGATATGATGAAGTGAAGAAATTTCAGGCAATACTTCAGTTTCAAATTGCATTAAAAAATATCCTACTATTCTGCGTATTTCATGATCACGGATACAATTTAATTTTCTATTTGCGTCTGCTGCAGTACTAATATCCCATGTGTAGTGCCTATGCATGGCAGGGTGAGAAAAATTTTCAAGCAACCTATCCATCTTCCCGAGGAACGATCCTAGGTTGTAGTATAGCTTTTCGTTTTTATTTGAATGGACCACCCAAAAAGTACCTTCTAAATATGTTAAGATCCTAATGTAAAAATTTATGTCATCAACAATGAACTTGGTAAGTGACTCTCCTTCTGTATTTAATATGATATGCTGAAAATTTCTACTTAATTCACTTTCAGAGAGGTGATCAATGATTTTTACTTGTGCATCAAGAAAATGAATATTATGAGAATCGTTGGCAACTTTTAATACAAGTTTTATTCCATCTGAATTGGTGAGTAGAAAATTTTGCTCATCGTATCCATTAAGAACTGTTGCCTTGGTTTTTAAATTATAATACTTATAGGCAATTTCTTCTGCTTCCTTTATTGTGAACGATTTCATTCTACTTATTATAAATGGGTTTCAAGGTAAAGTTATATTGATAATCTTGATATGGTAGGGTGTATTCAGGATGTGTTTTGGCACCCCAGCTATTGTCGCCTCCAACGCCCATCTGTTTATAATCTATATTCCACCAAATCATGTCATCATTTTTCATGGAACCTCCATGGTTGTTTTCTGTTGCATTGCGATCGAAATCAAGCTTGTTCATATCAAAATGCAATACACCCGTGCTGATGGTTGGCTCTCCAATAGCCATCAAGCCTGTATGCTGTTTATTTGTTAGAGATATCCAGCGCACATCGGTTCTATATCCACTTTCTTGGGCCCGTGCATAAGGATGAAACATAGAATCTACGGGCATTTTATAGATGTCTATATCAGCAGCATAATTTCTATCCCAGTAATTATCAAATGGTCCACGCCCAAACCAACTTGCCTGATCAAATTCACTGTTTAATATCACCCTCATTCCAAAACGTGGAAGTTCAGGCATTATTTTTTTGCCTGCTTTCAGTGAGGCCGTTATTGTTATCGAGCCATTTTTCTGTATATGGTATCTTGTTATATAGATTGCATCTACTGAAGGAAGTCTATGCATTGTTTCTAGTATATAGTTTCCTTCAGCATCTTTATTGACGATTAAGGTATCAAGTATTGAATAGGCTGTTGCATCTTGCCATATGGCGCACCTGACTTGAAGGCTATTCCCAATATCATTGTCTGTAGCCGCACGCCAGAAATGAGGCATCAATGAAGATTTCAATAATTCAATATTTTTTATTTTATATGAATATAACCAGCCTGTTTTTTTATTAAATGAAATGGAAAAATTTTCAGCAAAAAATGTTACATCATCATTCGAGGCTGTGATTTTAATATCCTGTTTATTTATTTTACTTATTTGTTTTTCTATATTTCTTGTCGGTATTTGAAATTGGTCAGATGCAATTTGGTATCCTACTCTGATTGAAGCTGAAGGTATTTTTTGCAATACCCTGAAATGAATAAAATATTCTTCTCCTGGAATATTTTTAAATGTTGGAATATTTAAATCAATAAATGCAGATGCATGAGGCTGTAATGAAACTGAAGGCATTATTCTATTTTGAATTATTTTTCCATTGGATTTTATATACCATTGAATAGTGTACTTATTCAGATTGGTATAGTCAAATCGGTTGGTAATTCTTATTTTATTTTCAGAAGTATTTAATGAATCAAAATATATATTTTGATATACTTTTTTCATTTCAAAGGCTTGCGGATGCGGAGTGCGGTCTGCTGCAAAAAGACCATCAGCACAAAAACTTGTATCACTTGTTGCACCTACATTTCCCATGTCTCTTCCATAGGCCCATATCCATCTTCCATTCTTATCTTTTTTTCTAAATGTTTGGTCTGAGAAATCCCAAATGAACCCACCTTGGAGTTGATCGTGTTTGTATATTAAATCCCAATCATCTTTTAGGTTTCCTCCACTATTACCCATCATGTGCGCATATTCGCATTGTATATAAGGACGATCTCTTTTTGTTTTTACATATTCCTGCATGATGGCAGTTGACTTATACATTGGTGTAATAATGTCTGTATATGGGTTATCACGCGCCTCTTCATATTGTACGAATCTGGTTTTATCTCTTTCTTTTAAGTAGTTGTGTGTAGCAACAAAATTATCCCCCCACCTGCTTTCATTTCCAAGTGACCATCCTATAATGCTTGTGAAATTCTTATCTCGTTCAAACATTCTTTTTGTTCGATCTAAATAGGCGTTCTTCCATTCAGGTTTATCTGACAATGTTTTTAGTGGATGAAAATCCATTCCATCACATTCAATATTTGGCTCGTCGATAACATACAGCCCATATTGGTCGCATAACTCATACCATTCTTCTCTATTCGGGTAGTGTGAAGTTCTTACAGCATTGATATTGTATTGTTTCATGAGCTTAATGTCATCTATCATGCTTTGATAGCTGATTACTTTTGCTTTATACATGTCATGCTCATGGCGATTTACCCCTTTAACTTTTATTGCAACTCCGTTAATGAGAAGCATTCCATTTTTTAATTCAATATTTCTGAACCCAATCTTTCTGGCAATTATTTCAATAATTTTTCCAGCTTGATCTTTATGCGAAATGATCAATGTATAAAGATGAGGTGTTTCAGCATTCCAATGATTTACCTTGGGTATGATCTTTGAAAAAGATATTTCATTTGAATTATCTGCAATATCATTTTTCAGCTGCACAAGACTTTTATTATTTTCATCAATCAGTTCAATTTCTAATCTATCATACTGCTTATTTGTATTATTGAAGTCAATGTCAACATTCAGTACTCCATGTTGATATTGAGAATCCAATCCAGCACGTATGGTAAAGTCTCTGATGAAATTTTTTGCTCTACAAATTAATTCGATGCTCCTTTCAATACCACTGAGTTTCCACATATCTTGTCCTTCAAGATAGGTGCCATCACTGAATCGAAAAACCTGAATGGAAACAGTATTATTTCCTGGTTTCAGTAATTTGGTGATATCGAATTCGGCAGGACTTTTACTGTCTTTGCTGAAGCCTACGTAACTATCGTTTATCCAGAGATAAAAAAATGAATTGACTGCACCTAATCTGATAAAGATATTTTTCCCATTCCAGTTTTCGGATATAGTGAAACTGCGCTTGTATGAACCAACAGGATTGTAATCCTGTGGAACAAAAGGTGGATTTGGCTTAATTGGGTATTCTACATCAGTAAAAATGAATTTATCATATCCCTCTGTCTGCCAATTTGAGGGTACAATGATCTCATCCCATTTGCTAACGTCGAAGCCTTGTTTGTAAAACTCCATTGGTCTTTCAGCAGGGGTATTAACCAGTGTAAATTTCCATTTTCCATCCAGTGATTGTATCAAGGAAGATTTTCCGTTTGTGATAGCTTCTTCTCTACTGAGAAATGGAATGAACCACGCATGCGGTTCAATACTATGTTGTGAAACCAATTCAGGATTTTCCCAATCATTTTTTTGTGATTGTGCATCTACTACTGTGCCGGTAGTCAAATAAATAATGAATAAAAAAAGGTGTAATCTGGTTCTCATTTTTCTATATCCTAAAGATATCCGATACTTTATAAAAACAAGTAATAAATAATTGGGGCTTCTATTCAAAGTTCAGTGCAAGCGAAGTACATTTGTCAATAAAATTAAGATTTATGCAACCCCAATGGAAAGGCGTTTATCCGGCCATTACAACCAAGTTTACTTCAGATGACAAATTAGATATGAACCTTTTTTTGAAAGGTATTCAAGCGCAAGTAGATGCTGGAGTTGATGCAGTTATCATTGGTGGTTCACTTGGTGAAGCCAGCACAATCACTGAAGCTGAAAAAGAAATACTTGTAAAGGAGTCTGTTGCTGCATTCGGAAATACAATTCCTATATTGTTGAATATTGCTGAAGGTTCAACTGCCGCAGCAATTCATCAGTCAAAGCTTGCTGAAAAATGGGGTGCAAATGGTTTGATGTTGCTGCCACCTATGCGTTACAAAAGTGATGATCGGGAAACGATGAATCATTTTCTTTCAGTTGCAAAAAGTACAGGATTAGAAATCATGATCTATAACAATCCTGTAGATTATAAAATAGATACTACGCCTGACATGTTTGAGGTATTACTAAAGCAACAAAACATTGTAGCGGTAAAAGAATCAACAAGGGATATTACCAATGTAACAAGACTTATTAGTCGCTTTGGTACTGATTTGAAAATACTTTGCGGTGTTGATACTCTTGCTATGGAAGAATTATTGATGGGTGCAGATGGTTGGGTAGCAGGATTGGTTTGTGCTTTTCCTGCAGAAACTGTTGCAATTTATCGTTTAGTGAAAGCTGGACGTATTGCTGAAGCAACTGTTATATACCGTTGGTTCATGCCTCTGTTAGAATTAGATATTCATCCTAAGTTGGTTCAGTATATCAAATTGTGTGAAGTAAAAACTGGGTTGGGAAGTGAGTTCGTTCGTGCTCCAAGGCTTCTATTGGAGGGAGATGAGAGAAAGCGTGTAGAAAATATTATTGATAAGGCGTTGGCAATTAGGCCTAGCTTACCTGATTATAAGTCGATTGTTATTTAGGATCAAAATCGGATTTCAAAAAATAAAATATCATGTCTGAATTTAATGATGCAAGTATTGTGGAGATCAATGAAGTAATGAGTGCTGCAAATTCAGCAGCATCGGTGATGAAAAAACTTTCACTTGCGAAGCGAGCTGAATTAATGAATGCTATTGCAGATGGTTTGGAAAATAGTGGAGATGAACTTATCCAGTTGGTAATGTCTGAGACAAATCTTCCTGATGCAAGGCTTCGTGGAGAAAGAGGGCGTACAATTTTTCAATTGAGAAGCTATGCAAAAGCATGCGTAAAAGGGGATTGGCTTGAGGCTTCAATTGATACTGCTATACCAGACAAGGTTCCACCGAAACCAGATATCAGAAAGATGCTAGTACCACTTGGTCCTGTAGTTGTTTTTGGTTCAAGCAATTTTCCTTTTGCATATTCAACCGCCGGTGGTGATACTGCTTCTGCATTTGCTGCTGGTTGTCCTGTTATTGTGAAAGCTCATCCAGCACATCCCAAAACCAGTGATGCCGTTGCTCAAATTATACATCAAGCAGTTAAACAATGTGTATTGCCTGCGGGCGTTTTCAGTCATGTTCATGGTGTTTCATTTGAAGTAGGGAAGTCACTTGTGTTGCATCCTCATACCAAAGCGGTTGGATTTACAGGTTCTTATAGCGGTGGGAAAGCATTGTTTGACTTGGCCAATCAACGCGAAGAGCCGATCCCTGTGTTTGCTGAAATGGGCAGTGTGAATCCGGTCTTTTTATTGCCCGAAAAAATTACATCAGATCCTGAAGGAATTGCAGCTTCATATGCAGGGTCAATCACATTGGGTGTTGGACAATTTTGTACAAATCCAGGATTGATCATTGGAATAAAAAGTGAATCTCTTGATGCTTTTAAAATGACATTGGGATCACAAATAAAAAGCATGGCTCCAGGTAATATGTTACATGGCGGGATTGCTAAAGCATATGCAGAAAAACGAGCTACTGCACTCGCTCAGACAAATGTTGATTTGTTATCAAATACCTCTAGCGATTCATCAGAATTACAAGGATTACCTACTATAGCAACAACCAGTGGTGAAAATTTTCTAAGAAATAAATTATTGCACCAAGAAGTATTCGGACCCTATTCACTTGTTGTTGAATGTAATAATTATGAAGAAATGTTAGCTGTAGCATCTTCATTGGAAGGACAGCTTACTACCACAATCATGGCTACAGATAATGACATTAAAAATCATACTTTTCTTGTGGATATATTAACAGACAAATGTGGGAGGATGATTATGAATGGTGTTCCAACTGGCGTAGAAGTTTGTTTGAGTATGCATCACGGTGGACCATTCCCGTCAACAACCGATAGCCGATTTACTTCTGTTGGCGCAGATGCGATAAAGCGTTTCGCAAGACCTGTTTGTTATCAAAATTTTCCTGATCACCTCTTGCCATCAGAACTGCAGAACCAAAATCCGCTAAGCATTAATAGGCGGGTGAATGATGAAATAAAGGCTTCAAGTATTTCTTAAATATAGTCCATAACATTAAAACATATTTTGATGAAAACGAGGATTTGTAATTTGTTTTTATGTTTAATTCTTTTAGTTGTTTCAAATCGAATTTCAGCACAAGACATCATAACTATGATGGATGAATATGCTCAACGTATTCCTGTTGAGCGGTTGCATATTCATTTTGATAAATCTATTTATAATAAAGAAGAAACCATTTGGTACAAGGCATATATACAAGCTGGAACAGAGTTTGCTAATTTAAGTACCAATTTTTATGTTGAATGGTATGATACAACGGGAAAAATGATTCGGCAGACTGTTTCTCCTCTTTTTCAATCCACTGCAAAAGGATCATTTGAAATTCCGGTTGATTATACTGGCAATTTTATAAGGGTAAAAGCATATACAAGGTGGATGTTAAATGATGATACCGCTTTTCAATATCAACGGGATCTCATTGTAAATACAGCAACATCAGTTGTTAAATCGAAGCCGATTGTTTACAAGACAAAGGTTGATGTATTTCCTGAAGGAGGGTTCTTGGTAAATAACCTCAACATGAAAGTTGCTTTCAAAGCAGTGAATCAATTTGGCTTACCTGTAGTGATAAAGGGTGCTTTATTAAATAATAAAAACAAGGTTCTTGACACATTGATTGTTCAACATGACGGGATGGGTATTTTCAATATCAAACCTATTGCTGGAGAAAATTATTATGTTCGGTGGAAAGATTCCTATGGAAAATCTGGAATCACAAAACTTGAAACGCCCAAAGCAGATGGAGCATCTATTACAATATCAAGAACAAATGAGAACGCATTGATTAAAGTAGAGCGAACAGCATCTGCTTCTGATGAGTTTAAAAAAATGAACTTACTCGTTCACATGAATGGTCTGCTTCTCTTTAAAGTAGATTTAAATGCATCAGCACAAACTGTATTGAATACTGAAATTCCAATTTATGAATTGCAAACTGGTATCCTACAATTTTCATTGTTTACTTCCGATTGGATTCCTATTGCGGAGCGGATTATGTTTATCAATAACCGCTTACATGAATTCAGTGCAAAACTTGTTCCACAGCTTACAACACTAACCAAGCGTGGAAAGAATGTAATTGATGTTCTTGTTACCGATACTTCTATTACAAATATGTCTATTGCAATTACTGACGCAACGTTGGAATCAACGATTGGAAATACAATTTATTCAGATTTGCTTTTGAGTGCTGATATCAAGGGCAAAATTTATAATCCTGGATATTATCTTTCAAGTGACTCAGATAGTGTTACCGCTAATTTGGATCTAGTAATGATGACAAATGGATGGCGAAGATTGGATTGGGAAAAATTGAAAAAAAATATACTCCCTGAATTGAAGTATGCTCCTGAAAATGAATTGATGAAAATTACAGGTAAGGTCTATGGATTGAAGAATATGTCATTACCTGCCGATGTGATGTTGAATTTGGTTGTTGTAAATAAAGATAGTAGCCGTAATATGTATTTTGTTCCAGTGAATAAAGACGGAAGTTTTGAGAACAAAGGTGTTTTCTTTTATGATACTTCAAGAGTATTCTACAGCTTCAATCAAAACCCAACACTCACGAGTCTAGCACAAGTACAATTTGAAAATGGGTTGCTTAGAAATACTGCAAAGAGCATTGCTTATCACGATGACAATAAGCCGTTTTTTTGGTCAGATAGCATTGCAAATATTAAAATGAGTTATTTTCTTGCTCAGCAAGAAGATTGGAAGCGCCGAAATTCATATAAGACTTTACAAGAGGTCGTAATAAAGGCTAAAGTAAAATCCAAGGAGCAAGTATTGGAAGAAAAGTATGCTACAGGATTGTTTTCAGGTGGTGATGCCTACACGTTTTCATTATTGGATGATCCTTCTGCTGCTACTGCTATGGACATCATGACTTATTTACAAGGGAAGGTTCCAGGTTTATCTATTGTCACTAATGGGGCACAAACTTCGATGAATTGGCGTGGTGCCGTCCCTGATTTATTTTTAAATGAAATTCCTTCTAACATTGAATCCATCAGGACAGTTTCAGTAAGAGATGTAGCACTTATCAAGGTATTCAGACCACCGTTTTTTGGTGCAATGGGTGGAGGTAGTGGCGGTGCTATTGTAATTTATATCAGAAAGGGTGGGGATTTTAATAATACTCCGAACCCTGGCAAGGGGATGCCCAATACAATATTGACTGGGTATAATAGGTTTAAAGAATTTTATAATCCACAATACGATAATCCTACTGAGTTTGTTGAAACTGATGTAAGAACAACTCTTTATTGGAACCCATATATCATCACCAATAAAAAAAATCCTAGGTATCGAATACAATTTTTTAATAATGATTTTAGCAGCAAGTATAAAGTTGTCCTAGAAGGTGTCAATGCAGAAGGAAAGTTAACGAGGATAGTTTCCATTTTTGAATAATCACAATCAAAGAATATAAAATGAAAAAGCTTGGATTATTCATTTTGTTTGGTGCGTTAAGTTTAATGTCATTTGCACAAAAAATAGATAAGTCACTTGAGAAAAAAATTAATGACTTGATATCAACGTACAAAGGTGAGATTGGTATTTATGTAAAGGAGCTTAAGAAAAATACCATTGTTGCAATCAACGCCGATACAATTTTTCCAACAGCAAGTATTGTTAAGGTTCCTATTTTAATTGGGATCATGAATAAAATACAAAATAAGGAACTTGATTATCATCAAAAGCTAACATGGTATGACACGCTAAATTACGATCCGGGAGAAGATATTGTTGCATACCTAAAGCCTGAGACAAAGATTGAATTGAGTAAGGTGATGATGCTCATGATGACCATATCAGATAATACAGGAAGTTTATGGTTACAACGTATTGCAGGTACAGGAACAACCATTAATAAGTTGATGGACCAAATGGGTTATGCAAATACTAAGGTAAATAGCAGAACTCCAGGTAGGGAGATAGAGAGGTCGGTTTATGGTTGGGGACAAACAAGTCCTGCAGAGATGGCAAGAATTGTAGAAGATATTGTTAATGGTAAAACTATTAGCACCCAGGCTTCCGATAGAATGTTACGGATAATGGGTAGACAATATTGGGATGAGGAGGGTTTGTCCTCCATTCCACCGGATGTATTTGTTGCTTCAAAAAATGGCGCGGTTGATGCCAGCCGAAGTGAGGTTATGTTCGTAAAGGGTAAACATCCCTATATTTTGAGCATATTCACAAAAAATAACAAGGATAAGAGCTGGGAACATGACAATGAAGCCTGGGTTTTAACCCGGAAATTATCAAAATTGATCTGGGAGCACTTTAATTAATTTGATTTCAATTAAAAAAATGATGATGCTGTTTAAATGAGCAGTATTTTTTATATTATTGATTATCAGTTATTTACGATTTTAATCACCATCCTTTTTAATTCCAAAATCGTAAAAGTACCATAGCGTGCGCCTTTTTTCTTTGTTTTTGGGAGAAAAATACAATAAGAGGACAATATGCTCCGTTTTATAGGTCCAAAGCAAATTGCGGACCAATGAAACCAACAACAAATAAACTCAAAAGCGGCCTTTATTTTATTATCGCCCTTTCCTTTTCACTTCTAATAACATTAGAATCATTAAAGGGACAAAGCGGTAATGATCAAATAATTTATGGTGTTAATTCTTATGGTCAGGTATTTCCAATTACAACTAAAGATGCACTAAAGGGAACCTCATTAAATACAAACCCTGTAAATGCTCCAGTAAATTCTGTAAGTATTGCCAATTTGCCTAATGGAATAGGGTATTCAACTGTTGAATCAAAATTCTATTATTTTTGGAAGTCACCAAAAAATGGCACCAATTATGGTGAATTTGTATCTTATAATCCTACTAATAAAACTTATGAAACAATTTCATATCCAAATGGTCCAGTGGAGAAAATAAAATCAGGAAGTGTTGCAATGGATGGAAGATATTTTTGTTTGGATGAAGATGGGCAGATATTTAGTTTCAGTAATACTCAAAAAAAATGGAATTTAATTGCAAATAAAATTGTAGATAACCTTGGTAATGATGTAAGTAATATTGTTTCAATGTATTATAATACTGGCGATATGGCATTTGATGGACTAGGTAATCTTTGGATTGTAATTTCTGGCAAAGCTCCTGGTACTACTTTACCAAGGATTGGATTGTATAAATTAAGTGGACCTTTTAGTAATTCTACGGCTACTACATATACTTCTGAAGGTATCATACCTGTTGATCAACTGACACCTGATTCAAGCACTGCTCTTGGAATCGCATTTAATACAGCAGGAGATATCTATATTAGTACAGCAAAAAATTTATTTTTATTTGACCCTAATACAAAATCTTTTTCACTAAAGGGGAATCGAGGTCAGTTTAAAGATATTCAAGACCTTACTTCAATGAGCTATCCAATGAGTGTTATGCCAGTGAAGTGGGTTGGATTTAATGCAGAAGCAGGAAATAAAAACCAGGTGCTGCTCACATGGGAAGTTACTGATCAGGTTGACAACAAAGGATTTTTAGTACAATACAGTAGCGATCAAAAGAGATGGGATGATGTTACATTCATTGATTCAAAATCTAGTGGGGGCAGTAATGAAAAATATTCTTATATCTATACTGGCATCTTATCTTCTGAAAATTATTTCAGAATAAAGCAGGTTGATATCGACGGTAAGTTTAGTTACTCTCAGGTAAAAAGTTTGAGATCATCAAAACAAGTTAGTTCTGTCGAAAGCAATGTTGTGATTTATCCAAATCCTGTTAGAGATGTAATGAACATCACAAATCTTGAGAGCTCAAATTATACTGCCAGAATCGTTGATATGAGCGGACGAGTTATTAAATCATTTGTGATGAGAAATGGTCAGAACCAAGTTGATGTAGCAGGTTTAAAGTCGGGCATCTATTTTATTTCTATGAATGATATGAATGGGAAAGTAAATAATGCTAAGATGGTAAAGCTGTAATCAATTATTCTTTTTTTGATCTCTGGCATTTTCTATCTTAAACCCTTGGGGGAATCATTTTATATATAACTGGCGTTACCACCCTTGATAGCAGTGTTGAACTGATCAATCCTCCAATCATTACAATTGCTAGCGGTGCAATTAATGGGTTGGTTGAAAGTGCAATTGGCAAAAGGCCACCGATAGCAGTCAGTGTAGTTAATATAATGGGAAGGAATCTCACTTCTCCAGCTTCCTTAATTGCTTCATTTAATTCCATTCCTTGTTTCCTTAGTTGATTGGTAAAATCTACCAGCAGAATCGTATTCTTAACTTCTATGCCTGCTAACGCTATAATTCCTATAGTAGCAACAAATGAAAGTGAATTACCTGTAAATAATAATGCCAACACCGCACCAACAATACCCAATGGTATCACCGATAAAACGATTAGTGTGCTTTTGAAAGTTCCAAATTCCAATACCAATACAGCAATAAAAAAGAATATCGTTACAATAATGATTTTACCAAAACCTGCAAATGACTCATTCCTGCTTTCTAGCTCTCCACCCATAACGTAACTGTATCCATCGGGAAGTTTCATTTTCTCCATTTCTTTGATTACCCTATTGATTAGGTCATTATTTAATGTTCCTTTTTGAGCAAAAGAAGATACAGAAACAGTCCTGTTTTTATTGATATGATTGATTGTTAGTGGAGAAGTTTCTAGTTTAAGTGTTGCAACTTCTGAAAGCGGGAATGATTTTCCCGAAATATTATTTACGTATAAATTGTTAAATACTTCTATGCTTGGATCTCCAGCATGAGCTTTAGACACCCTGATATTGTAATCATTACCATTATCGTCAGTAAGTTTGCCCATGTCTAATCCTACTACAGCCATCCTAACGGCTTTGTCAATATTCACAGTTGGTATGCCTAGCATACTTGCCTTTTCTTTGTTAATATCAACCCTAATATCTGACTTTAGATTTTTTACAGGATTGTTTATATAAATTGTTCCTGGCATTCCAGTCAGCATATTTTCAACTTGCATTGAAAGATTGCGAAGGGTATCTAAGTTTTCACCTAGCAACCTTATCTCAACAGGTGCTACTACAGGCGGCCCTTGTTCAAAATTTTTAACTTCTACTCTTGCTCCAGGGAATGGAGTCCATTTTTTTCTCAACTCTTCAATGATCTCTAATTTTCTATTTGAATTTGTATTATTCTTCAGCTGTATAAATAATTGTGCTTGATCAGCTTGTTCATTTTTTGGAATGATATTGTAGTAGATTCTTGGATTTCCCTTTCCTACATTACCAGAAATAAATTCAACTTCGTTGATGCTTTTTAATTCCTTTTCGATTTCTTTTGAAATTGAATCCGTGTATTTAAGGTTTGATTGAAGTGGTGTAATGATGTTAACGATGAATTGAGGTTTTTCTGATTCGGGAAATAAGCTGAATCCAATAACAGGGAAAAGAGAAATCGCTCCTATAAATAGGGATACTGCAATTAATATAGTTGCAATTGGTTTAGCAAGTGCTGCTTTTAAAAAGGGGGCGTAACTTTTGTGAATGATATGTTCCATTGATTGCAAAAACATATTCCCTTTTGATTTTTCATGATGGTCCTTCAGAATCCTACTGGAAAGAAATGGCACAACAGTAAGGGATACCAATAATGAAGCAAAAATTGAAAAAATTACTGCAAGAGGAAGGCTTCTAATGAATTCGCCCGACGCTTCTGGCATGAATACCAATGGCATAAATGCAATAATCAAGGTAACAGTACAACCCAAAACAGCTTTTCCAATTTGACCTGTTGCTTTTAAGGCTGCATCCTTTTTTGAGTATCCTTCTCTTAGCCATCGTTCAATATTTTCTACTACAACAATGCTATCGTCTACCAATAGTCCAAGTGCAACAACGAATCCGACAATACTTAATTGATTCAAATTATAACCAAACAAGTTTAAGAGTACAATACCAATGGCGAGTGAAAGCGGTATGGATATCATCACAACCGACGAGGCACGTATTCCTAATGGAAGCAATGTTAATAAAACCAAGAGTATTGCAATCAAAAAGTCTTTTGCAAGTCCACCAAGTCTTTCATTAACATTTTCTGCTTGATCAAAAGGTATAATCATTTCTATATTACCGGGCAATTTCTTTTTATACGCTTCTAATACTGGTAAATATTCTTTCTGGGTTTTTGATATATTTTCTCCACCCTTTTGCGCAGCTGCTACAAAAAGACAACGATTACCATTTAATCTTGTGATGTGCTTCTGTTCATCAAAATCAAAGTTGATATTGGCTATATCTTTTAATAAAATATTTTTCCCTTGGTAGCTAAATACAATTGTATTCTTTATTTCCTCGATGTTATTATAGTTTCCACTGGTTTTGATATTGAATGATTTGCTATTTTCTACTATGCTTCCGCCAGGAATATTTGCTGCTTCACTTTTTATAGCATTCATTACCATATCTGAACTGATATTCATGCTTGCCATCCTATCTAATTCAAGATCAATTCTAATGAGCTGTTGGGGCAGACCAAATATCTCAACATTTTTTAAGGAAGTGATTTTTTCTAATTCATCCTGAAGCCCCTCAGCAGCTTTTTTTAAAGATAACCTTGATGCATTATTTGATACAAGCGCAACCTGAATTACGTTAACAGTAGTCGGCGAAATTTTCTGTACTTCTATTTTTGCGATTTCTTTGGGGAGCTCCTCTCTAATACTGTTGATCTCTCTAATCAGTTCGCTGTATTTTTCATCAACATCGCTACCAAATTTGTATTCAACGTTGATCACAGCAAGCCCATCACTAATGGTGGACCGTATTCTCTTGATATTTTCCAACGCATATATCTTCTTCTCAATCGGATTGATCACCAATTCCTCCATGTCGCTAGGACTTGTTCCAGGGTATACAATTATAATAGGATATTGTGGTGAATTCATGTCCGGGTCCTCGGCCCTTGGCATGTCAATGATTGTTACAATGCCCAATACGATCACCATGAGAAACATGATGAGGGTGAATTGGTAATTCTTTACAGCGTAATCTGAAATTCTCATTTTACTTGGGATTACTTTATAATCTTGATGGGTGATTTATCATTTAGGTATGCGTTACCTGTTGTGATGATGGATTTGATGCTATCAAGGCCTCCAGTGATCAATACATTACCATTTACAATGTCTCCGATGGATATCTTAATTTTTTCAGCTGTATTATCTTCCCTTGCAATAAACACATATCCTTCGCCTGCATTTCCATCAAGTATTGCATCGTATGGTACCAGCCATGCTTTTGTAGAAGCAGAAGGCATGATTTTTGCTTTACCGAATGTACCTGAAGCAATGCTTAGATTTATTTTTTCTATTGGTTCAATGATAAGCCACATTGATCCTGTAACCTGGTCTGCTGATTCAGATTTTCTTGAAACAGTTGCAGCAATTTCAGTCTCACCTGCAATGATAGTTGCTTTATCTTTTTTTGATATTGATGCCCAATCTCTGTCACTAACCGCTACCTTCAGTAGCCATTGTTGATTGGATGCTCCATTAATTTGAAAAGCGGGACTTCCAGGAGCTATTACTTGTCCTTCATTGATGAATTTTTTTAATATGAAACCATTTTTATTGGCTCTTATTTCAGAAAATCGTTCATTGAATTGTGCTGTTTTCATTTGTTGCTCTGCAATGTCAAGTGCTGTTTTGCTATTTTGTAGTTGCTCTAGTGTTGCTACACTGTCACGAAATAGATTTTCTGCACGCATATTATCACGCTTTGCCTTTTCTACAGCAATCTTTGCTTGCTGAACCTGCGCTTTGATTTCAGTCATATTCAAGGTTGCAATCAATTGACCTGCTTTGATTGCATCACCTTCTTTAACAAAAACATTTTCAACTATACCTCCTGTTTTGAAGGAAAGTATCGTTTCATCTTCAGTTGTAAACAATCCTGATGTTTCAATGATGGTTGATACCTGCTCAGATATAACCGGTATTACTTTCACTGGGATTGTATCATTTATTACTGCCGACTCAACTTTTTTTTCTTCACCACATGAAAACAAGGAAACTGTTATTGAGCATATAGTTAAGATCTGAATAAATTTCATGTTCATTTTATTTCGATTGAATGTTAAATGATGCAATTTCTCTTTCGTATTCTGCAGCTGCGATTAGTACTTTAAATAGATTTATGTTTTTCATTTGACTTGCATTCATAAATTGACTTCTAGCATCCACTGTTTCCAAATATGTATTGACCCCTTCACGATAACCTCTATCTATAAGTCGTTGGTATGTTTCTGCGGTTTCAATTTGTTTTAGGGAGACATTATAATTTTGAAAAGCTGTTTGAAGGTTATTCTTAGCAATTTTTTCAACGAGGTTGAGTTGCTGTGTTGTTTGCTTCAGGTTATTTTGGCTGAGTGTAATATCGAGTTGAGTTTGCTTGATTTTATATTGATTCCTTTTTCCAGTGAATAGTGGAACATCGAGCTGTAGTCCACCTAGATAATAGGCAGATTTATTGTTGAATTCCCAAGACTGTGATTGTGAACCAAGGTTGAAGTATCCATTTAGTTTTGGGTACCAAAAATGCTGATTCATTTTAAGAACTGTTTTGTTTAATTCAACCGCCCCCTCCAAAAATTTTAATTCCTCCCTTTGGCTAATATTACCAGAGGAGTTAATCATTTCATTGAATGCTGTTAAAGCACTTTCTTCATTGTAGGCGGCATCTATTTCCATTTCAAGATCTCTATTGAGAAGAAAGTTAAAAAACAATTTCGCAGATTCAGACTGCTTTTTAGATTCATTGAGTTGTGCATTGAGCATGCTGATTTCAGTTTCAGACCGAAGTATGTATGCAGGCAAGCCTTTCCCATTTGCCATCAATTTTTCATTGGCTCTTTTACCCTCTATTGCAAGTTGCAATGCATTTTGAACGATGATGGTGGCTTTAAGAGATGCCAAATAATTAAAGTATGCCACTTTGGTACTTTTGACCAATTCACGTTTGTATGCATTCATGTCTCTTTGTTGCAGCTGCAATTGCTGTTCCTGGATCTCTCTGT